>NZ_LT606949.1:1200000-1500000 GCF_900095215.1 Polynucleobacter necessarius
CCCTATCCCGATAAGGATGGTCACGACCAGGTGCAATATGTTGTTGGCTTACATAATTTCTTGACGATTGTGCAATACAACCGCAGTTATTTTTACGCGCAAAGTGTGGCTGAATTTGCGGAAGCCTTGGGATACAAAAACCAGAGCGTGGTACCAGTAGAAAGCGTTAGCAAATCGACTGCGCATATCAAAAATACGGGCACTCCATCCAAGCCAAAAAATCAAGCTCAAAGAAGAAAGTGAAGTCTACCTAAGCCGGAAACACGCCAGTGGATAAGTAACGATCGCCACGGTCGCAGACAATAAAGATGATGGTGGCATTTTCCACTTGACGCGCAATGCGCAAAGCAACAACTAAAGCGCCTCCGGCCGATATCCCGCAAAAAATACCTTCCTCAACCGCTAAGCGGCGCGTCCTCTCTTCCGCATCTGCTTGAGATACATATTCAATTCGGTCTACCTTATCGCCTTGATAAATTTTGGGTAGATACTCTGGCTCCTACTTTCGAATGCCTGGGATTTGTGAGCCCTCTTCAGGCTGCGCGCCAATAATCTGAATGGCGGGATTCATCGACTTCAGGTAAGTTGATACCCCAGTAATGGTGCCAGTCGTACCCATAGCAGAAACAAAATTGGTAATCTGTCCATCCGTGTCGCGCCAAATTTCCGGGCCAGTGGTTTCAATGTGCGCCCTGGGATTGTCGGGGTTGGCAAATTGATCAAGCAATCGACCACGACCTTCGCTTTGTAATTGCAATGCGTAATCTCTTGCGAATTCCATGCCGGCCGAGGCTGCGGTCAACATCAATTCAGCGCCATAAGCCGCCATACTCTGACGACGTTCAATGCTTTGATTTTCTGGCATAACCACAATCATTTTATAACCCAACATGGCTGCAGTCATTGCCAGAGCGATGCCCGTGTTACCACTAGTAGCCTCGATTAAGGTATCGCCAGGTTTAATTTCACCGCGCTCTTGCGCGCGTGAAATCATCGACAGCGCAGGTCGGTCCTTCAGCGACCCGGCTGGATTATTTCCATCTAACTTACCCAAAATTACATTATTACGATTCTCATTTTCCAAGCCAGGAATGCGCTGCAAACACACCAAGGGCGTGTTGCCAACAGTTTGTGAAATAGTGAAGTAAGAAGGTTTGCTCATAAGGCCATTTTAGCCATAAGCCGCCTTACACGTGAAAGGGTTTAATTTCGGCGACCCGCTCCCGAACGCTCCGGCTGATTGCGAGGATTAGCTTGATTACGAGAACCGCGTCAACCAGAGGCGCCACCCTCCTTCTTGGTGCGACCGTTAGGCTCTCGAAAAGAACTTGGTGCCTCAATGGTGAAACCGTGATCCACCATTTTTTCCACTGACTTCATACCAATACCACGCACGCGTTTTTGCAGATCATTGGCATCCTGAAAATGTCCGCCATCCAACCGTTCAGCAATAATCGTTTTTGCTTTTGCAGGGCCAATTCCTTGGATGCTCTCCACTTCAGTTTGAGTGGCAGTATTTACATTAACAGGTGAAGCCAGTGCAAAGCCTGCGCTAAGAAGAGACAGGGCTCCAACAATAATTCCTGATCTAAAGTTTTTTAATAATTTATCTATATTGAATCATTGAGTCATTTTTTCTCCCGTAATAAATAAAAAATCCACGGACACAAGGTGTGCGTGGATCGTTTACAACGACTTGGAGAATGAAATGTTGACTCAATTTTTATGCAGACATACCAATCAGTATGTACTGATAAAGCACTAATCTAATGACTCAAAATAAATTGGGCTGCACGCTTAACTAACTCCGACTCGGTCTGATTAAACCCATGGTCAGCAAAGGAGTCGCAAACATTACCTTCACTAACACCGCCCTCGATGAGCTCTAATTGAGAAACTTGATTTTTAGACATCCCGGAAATGATGCGTTGAGATGCCGATACCGGCGTTCCCAGACATGCATCCTGCGCATGATAAATCGCCTCTATAGGCAAATCTACGTCGTCACTTAACGTAGCGGTTTTCACGGTGCGCGCAATAATCATGCCCGCCACCAATCTTGACTGCTCATTCAGTTGATTTGCGAAATAAGTAGCGGTAGAAGTGCCCATGCTGCGTCCAAAAATCCAAATAGGTAGCTTTGTGTTATTTTTGTAATAACGGACTACTTCGACAACCCTTTCTAGGTGATCCGACCGACCATGTAGATCGCCTCGTTTTAACTCGCCTAAATCGTATGGAGTGTCGACTAAAACCGCATCAATTTGATATTGCGACCAGAGATTAGCTGATCGAACAAATGTATGTCGATTTTGAGTTGACCCATCTTCCTTTAGCCGTAACATTCCTCCCCCTCCAGGGAATAGCAGCACCAATGCCTTTGGATTGGACGATGGAATAAGTAAGGTTCTTGTGGGTACATCTTGTTGATGGGGAATGTCCAATACCTGCGACTGCGCGGCGGTAATCGTAAGAAGACAAAGGCAGATCGCCCATATAGCCTTAACTACCAATGATGTCATTAAGACCGGTGTAAATGGATACGGCAGTGGTACCCAACGCGACAACAGTGCCACCATACTCGTGCAGAGTTTTTAGCAAACCATGAACATTCTTTACAGAAGCGCCACCATCCTTAAAATTAAGCGAAGCCACCGTCATCATTGAGCTCGGCAAACCGGCCTTACGCGCTCTTTTTTTTGCAGCGTATGCAACGCCACCAAGCAACATACCCGTTAAGAAACTAAACGCAATGCTGGCGGAATATTCCAAAACCTCTTTCCACTCAAATAAATTCTGTGGCCATATAGGTGAGCGGTCAACCAAGCTGGTAATCCAACTCATGCCAATAACTGAGGCGATAGCTAGAAAAATCACCCCAATAAACCAAGGTAATAATTTATGTGGGTGCTTTTTAAATAAAGCATAAGCAAACGGCAGGGGCAACACCATTGAAATAATACGCAAGTAAAGCATCTTAGTGTCATAGACCACCGCAATCAGCCAGTGTGCCAGCAACAATAACAACAGCGGCACCAATAGATATAGGGCAATATCCACAACCCAACTCATGATCGATCTATTTTCTAGTCTTTGATTTTGGGCATCTACCATATGCTCAAGCTCTGCAATTCTCAACTCATAAAGTTCTGAACTTGGAATCGCCGCTAATTCTTCCTCCAAATCCGCAACCTTGGCCATCATAGGTTTAAATAAGTAGAGATCACGGCTACAGGTTTTGCAGACGTAAACCTCTTCAGAAACCTCCGATAGGCAATATGGGCAATTCATTATTTATTTACCACCAAATTTAATACTGAATTCGTTTCACGACCCTCAGAATCTTTAACAGTTACACGTATTGTGTGAGTGCCAGGCGGGACATCCGCTTTTGCAAAATCAATACCATTGGCTGAAATTGCACCTTTTAAACGAGGGGTGAGATCCACGAATGGAGACTTCATATAAACCACCTTCACCGAGCTTGGATCGATCTTCGCATCACCACGCGGCTCAAAATTGACTTTAAAATCAAATGGT
Organism: Polynucleobacter necessarius; assembly: GCF_900095215.1. Classification (NCBI taxonomy): domain Bacteria; kingdom Pseudomonadati; phylum Pseudomonadota; class Betaproteobacteria; order Burkholderiales; family Burkholderiaceae; genus Polynucleobacter; species Polynucleobacter necessarius. The sequence goes on from NZ_LT606949.1 coordinate 1,203,541, forward strand.
GAAACTGCTGGAGTGTCTGCCTCTGAAGACGCTAATTTAATCGCCAGCCCTCGAGAAATTCCACGCGTCGCCAAAGTCCCGGCTGCAGGCGGCAATGCTGCCTCTTTAGCGCTGATCAACGGAGCGGAGATAGCCAATTGAGAGGCAGTGAATACGCGCGAGGCAAACAATACTTTGGCGAGTTTCATAAAAGCGTTCAATCATTAATATTACTTAACAGGTAGATCTTAAATCAATCGCCAACCACAACAAATGGCGCCCGGAATAACGGGTGGGCATAGGCGTACTTCATATTGCCACCCTCTTTCATGCCGCCTTGATCAATTTGATTGAGCATGGCCTTCCTGAGAAGTTCAGCCTTACTAATACCCTGAGCCTTTTGTTGATTCTTAAATAAATCGGTCATCATTGTTCTAGAAGCCACCGAGTCTACCGGCCAATTGGACACCAAGAGCGCCTTGGCTCCAGCAAAAAAGAAAGCCTGCCCCAAACCAGAAAACGCTTCAGAACCGGCACCTTCACCAGCAGCGGTATTACATGCTGATAAAACTACCCAGTCAGCATCTAGCTTCAAGGCAATCACTTTGTCCATAGTCAGCAAGCCATCATCCTTGTCGCCAGCGACATCCGGGGAAGATAAGGCAAGAGCTGGTTGAGTCAAACCATTTAATTCCCCCGGCACTAAGCCGTGAGTTGCGCACATCACAACCTTACGATTAGACAGGTCCGTTGACATCACTTGCTTCACGGAAGCCTGTTGATGCAAAAAGATATCGCCATCACCAGCGCCAATTGCTTTACCAATTTCTTCCAGCTCAGTACTGGTATCTGGTAGGCGGGGTAAGAGCGCTAATTCCGCAGAGCTAACACCAGATGTTTTGGGAGCGCTACGCAAATGAAGCGGAATACCACGAGTCGCTAATTGCGTGGCTTTAGCTTGTTTTTGCGCTGACTTTTCTTGCTCACTACTCAAGTAGGGGTCGCCAAAGCCAATAAAGTTTTTACGATTAGGGTTGCCAGCAGGTAATGCCCGCAAGGCTGTCAAAGCTGTAACAGAGGGTACTTGAGCTACCGCAATATCTCTCGTTAGCCAAGGAACAGTCTTATACCCACGAAATGGAGTAGCCCCGCCTTTTGCTGGTTGTGCAGTTGGCTTTGTAACCAGCAAAGATAATGGCAGCTGCCCAAGCTCAGCATGAGGTATCGTCAACATTGCTTTCTTGCCAGTAAACGCGCTTTGCACTGGTGCTAGTACTTGTTGATATAGTGGGTTTGCTCAAGCTACATCAAATGGCGGAATTTCATCAATCGTGGCAACTCCCGAATCCAATGATTTGCGTAACTGAGCTACTTCTTTGGCTACTTGTGTGCGACCAACGGCAAGCTGAGCAAACTGAGCTGACCTATCTTTGGTAATCGCCCAAACATATGCTACGTTATCGCCAAAATACCAAGAGACTAATACTTCATCAGGCTTAAGCGCTTTTTGAGTACGCTCGATTGAGGCGGGTTTAGGCTCCAACAATTCAGCATAATCAGGGAACTTGCGCTCAATCTCTTTCTTCAGATCTTCACGCTGCGATTTGAAGCCGGTAATATCTGCCCGTATTTTTTCTTGAACAGCTGGAAGCTGTTGATTAGGAGGAGCAGAAAGCAAGCCTGTTAATAAATCCGATAGGGTATTAATACGCTGCTGTAAATCTTGCTAGCGACGCGCCAATGATGCCAATTGTGGATCGGAGATATTGGCTCGAGCAGCGCTAGATGTTAACGCGCGCTGCACACCACTACCTCGAGCTCAGTCAACAATCTGAAATGCCTCAGCAGCCGCAAGACCAGAGGAATCCGCTTTAGCTTGCTGGGCTAACGCAGCAAGATAACTCTCCAGAATAAATGTCATTCTTTGGGTTTGACGAATGCTCTCGGTTGCGTTTTCAGCATCGTTGCGTGACTGATCAAGAAGAACTGGCACTGAAGTTTTAAATTCAGCCAAGGCTTGAGCGGACTGTCCGGATACTTGAAGAGCGGCAGCATTAAATGCCGTCAACATCGCTAATCTTGTAGAGCCCTTTTCCATTCTCACGCCATCTTTCGCCAGCATGGAAGCAGTCATCGTTGCAGCTTTAGAAGCATTTCCAGTTTTAATAAGCGCTAGCGCCCAGTCTAAATCTTGTGAGGGATAACGAGCGGCAATTTCAGGGTCGTCTTTACCCCCTTCAACCATTTCAGAAAAGACTTTTTCCGCTTGAGCATATTTGCCGTCAGCAACCAAAGCAGAAGCCAATGTCTTGCGTGCACCTGCAATTAAAATAGAGCCAGGATAGTTTGTAGACTGCTGAGCCACCTTAAGAGCTGCATTACCCAACAGGACAGCCTCTGCATTTCTACCTTGCTCTGCCACTACCAGAGTTAAAGTTAATAGCACCTGTGCAGTTCTACCCGAATTAGGGCCAAATTGCGTAATCGCCAGCATAATTGCCTCACGAGACCAGAACTCCGCATCAACGAATCGTCTTTGCCCTAGAAAAGCGCGGGCCATGTCATTCATGAAATAGACACGCTGGGTATAAAAATTCCTAACAGCTGTACTCGAGTCCTAGACTACCCTCACCTCATTGTCCAAAGCATCTTTTCCGCGATCCTTAATGCCATCTAGGACCTGCTGATTTAAATACAGAGCCATTCTAAGACTGCGCTCAGCCTGGAGAAATTTACCGTCCGCCAAAAAATAGCGCGCGAGTTGCCTCAACCCCTAGTTCCCAATTAATCCGATGCAAATAATTAGCATTACGCGCAACACTAACCAGATTGCTATATTCATTCTCAAGTGTATTTAGACCTGTTTTCGCGCAATCAAAATCACCAAGGACTAGGCAATACCGAACAATCTGCCGACCAAATGAAAGCTTCCACCCTCTAATACTCTGCGGAACCATGGTCAGGCCTTGCTCACTAATCTTTTTAGCCTCAAGGGCATTACCTCTAAGGGCTTCTTGCTGAGAATACTGAAACAACTCATCAATTCGAAGTGCTACATTAGAACTTGGAAACTCAATTACAGTCTTCTTAAGACTCTCAAGTGCGCCCTTGCTATTCGCCAGAACCTCTTCAGCTGCAGCTCTTCGATAATAGTAGTGATTGAGAACCTCTTTATCATTCGCGCTTGGCACTGGCAAGGCTAGAATTTTTGTGGCTTTTTCAATAAGAGTTTTATCAGTCCGCGCCTGACTAAGAACTAGCAATATATCCCTTACATCTCTTGGGGGAGCCTTCACACTTTCAACATCAACCTCATCTTTACCAGGAAGGGCAAATGAGGGGTTAGACACCAATAAAATTGTGCAGCACAACAATCACGATGGACATAGTGAGTGCTTGAACATAAAAATCCCCTAGTTTTTATAATCAACACAGTAGATCAAAAACCAATGGTTCGCGGAAGGAGGGCCTAGTATTCCCACCTAGTTAAATAGAAAAATCGGCATCCAGAATGGATGCCGATTAATAAACTAGAGGGGATTTGCTAAAAACCCCGAATTCGCCTCTAGCCATTCAAGATAGCGACCCACACCCTGCTCCACATTTAGGAAAGGCTCAGAATAACCAGCTGCACGCAACTTCGTCAGATCAGCTTGCGTAAAACACTGGTATTTCCATTTGAGTGCGTCCGGAAACGGAATGTACTCGATGGCTTTTTCTTTTACTAATTCTTCTAAGCTCGCTGGTGCTGCGTTATCCAATTTACGCATAGCATTCGCTACCGTATGTGCTACATCATTAAAGGGTTGGGCGCGTCCACTACCTAAGTTAAATATGCCGCTGATCTCTGGGTGATCCAAGAAGAAGAGATTTACTTTGACCACATCTTCAACAGACACAAAATCACGACTTTGTTCGCCAGGGCCATAGCCACCATATGCACCAAAGAGCTTTACATGACCATTCGCCTTGTACTGGTGATATTGATGAAATGCCACTGATGCCATACGACCTTTGTGAGACTCCCGAGGACCGTACACATTGAAATAACGGAATCCAACCACTTGCGCTGCATTGGCTTTTTCAGCAAAGCGCTTACGAATCACTTGGTCAAATAAGAACTTAGAGTAGCCGTAAATATTCAACGGCTTCTCGTGCTCACGACTCTCCACAAACACATCGGAACCACCATAGGTTGCCGCGGAAGAAGCATATAGCAACTGCACTTTTTGGGCGGTGCAAATATCCAATAGATCCATGGTGTAGCGATAATTATTCGCCATCATGAAAATACCATCGGTCTCCATGGTGTCGGAACATGCACCTTCATGAAAAACCGCTCTTACCTTACCAAAGCGACCACTTTTAAAGACCTCTAAAAACTCATCTTTATCGAGATAGTCAATGATGTCCAGATCGGCAAGATTGCGATATTTATCAGCTGGGCGAAGGTCATCGACTGCAATGATATTTTTCTCGCCGCGCGCATTGAGCGCTTGAACAATGTTTGCGCCGATAAACCCAGCGGCGCCGGTTACGATAATAGTCACTGTAATTCCTCTGAAATAACGGTTGCAGTACCCAGCTTACCAACCACAATGCCACCAGCACGGTTTGCCAAGGCCATTGCCTTTTCTAATGGCCACTTCGCAGCTAAAGCCACTGCCAAAGTCGCAATTACGGTGTCTCCCGCACCAGACACATCAAATACTTCACGCGCCTGCGCCTTGACATGGCTCACGCCTGCATCGGTATACAAACTCATGCCCTCTTCAGAGCGCGTTAATAGCAAGGCTTGTAGGTTGAGTGATTTTCTGAGGTCTTGGGCTCTCTTGGTGAGGTCTTCTTCACTAGTCGACTGACCAACGACTTGACGTAGCTCACTCCGATTTGGCGTTAAGACGGTAGCCCCACGATATTTCTCGTAATCCTCACCTTTAGGATCGACCAAGATCATCTTGTTTTGCGCTCTTGCTTGCTCAATCATATGAGCTACCTGACCCAATGCACCCTTGCCATAATCCGACAGAATCACCACGTCAACATCACCAACCAATTTTTCAAAACGCTCTAATTTATGCGCAAGCGCTTTTGCACTAGGAGTCTCTTCAAAATCCAAGCGGATCAATTGTTGGTGGCGAGCAATCACACGCAACTTCACAATCGTTGGAACATCAGCATCAATCTCTAACTGGCTATCAACACCACCCGCTTTTAATAGCTCGACTACTCGCTTACCAGGTTCGTCATTACCAACAATGCCCAGGATAGTCGCCTTAGCATCGAGCGCAGCAACGTTGCGCGCCACGTTCGCAGCACCGCCCAGACGCTCATCAATCTTGCCTACCTGAACCACAGGTACAGGCGCCTCTGGAGAAATCCGATTGGTGTCGCCCAACCAATAGCGATCTAGCATCACATCACCCACAACTAGTAGGTGAGCTTTGGAGAATTGGTCTCGATTTGCTTTTTCCATTTGGCTATTTTTATTTTCTATTTATTTCGCTTTGCACCACTTCAATGCTAGTTTAATTATGTCGCCCAATACCATGGTACTCAATACCTAATTCTTGCATAGAAGCTGGCTCATAGAGGTTGCGACCATCAAAAATGATGGCACGCTTGAGTTTTTGCATCACTTGCTCAAAGTCTGGACTTCTAAATGCTTTCCATTCGGTAACGATGATTAGAGCGTCCGCATCATCTAAGGCGATCATCGGGTTATCGACCATGGACACTTGCTTACGACCCTCTGGATTGCCCTTAAAGTCCAACTCTAAGGCATGTCCTGCTTCAGGCATAGATACTGGGTCATGAGCTACTATCGTCGCGCCACGTTTAACGAGCTCTTGAATAATCACTCGACTAGGGGCTTCGCGCATATCGTCGGTATTGGGTTTAAAGGCTAAGCCCCAGAGCGCGAACTTCATGCCCTTCAAGTCTTTACCAAAACGCTTTTCGATCTTTGCGACCAAGATGTACTTTTGTAACTCATTGACCGCCTCTACAGCGTCCAAAATCTTCAGATCTCGGCCATGCTCTTTAGCGGTCTTGGATAAGGCTGATACATCCTTAGGAAAGCAAGAGCCCCCATAGCCTGTACCGGAGTACAAAAAGCCATAACCAATACGAGAGTCTGAACCGATCCCTTGGCGCACCGCTTCAATATCAGCGCCTACTAAGTCTGCTAAGTTAGCTAACTCGTTCATAAAGGAGATGCGGGTGGCCAACATGGCATTGGCTGCGTATTTAGTGAGTTCCGCGCTTTTGATATCCATGTAGTACGTACGTTCATGGTGACGATTAAAGGGGGCGTAGAGCTTGCGCATTTGCTCTTTAGCGCGAAGACCTGCTGGCGTACTGTCCGTACCAATCACAATACGATCAGGGCGCATAAAGTCTTCTACGGCGGCACCTTCTTTAAGGAACTCGGGGTTAGAGACAACAGAGCACAGCTCAGGAGAGAGGTTTCTCTTTTCTAACTCTTCGGTAATGGCAGCTTGTACTTTATCGGCGGTACCGACTGGCACAGTCGATTTGTCGACAATCACTTTAGACGTAGTCATATGGCGCCCGATCTTGCGCGCCGCTGCCACGACATACTGAAGATCGGCAGAACCATCTTCATCTGGCGGGGTTCCTACCGCGATGAACTGAATATCGCCATGAGCTACTGAAGCGGCGATATCGGTAGAGAACTGCAAACGTCCAGCAGCGCGATTGCGCTCAATCATTTCTTGAAGGCCGGGCTCGTAAATTGGGACTCCGCCAGCATTAAGGATCTCAATCTTTTTAGGATCAACGTCTACGCAAAAGACATGATTGCCTTGCTCCGCTAGGCATGCGCCTGTAACGAGACCTACGTAACCGCTACCGATGATGGTGACTTTCAATTGATCTCCAGTTTTCTTTGCATTGAAGGGCCGCTTGGCGCGGCGCCCTCACTGCGTCTTGGTGAATAAGCTTCCCAATGATTGCAGCCTGGACATTGCCAATAAAACCTTCGCGCTCTAAAGCCGCAATTTCCACAAGTGTAACGAGCCAAACTCGTTGTCCTTTGGCGCAATAAATTCAAAATGGATTGCAACTCCAGCAGTCTTTCTGGATTAGCGATACCATCCTCTAAGGCAAGACGGGTTTCTGCCATCTTCGACAAAGCAATTAAGGTCGGGGAATGCTGTATTATATCAGAGAGCATGACATTTGCCGCTTGAGGCCCTCTAATTTTCATTAGATGTTTATGCACAATATCTAGTAACTCACCACTGGCCTGAGTTTTAAGCAACTCACAGAGGCGATCCAAACCTTCATTCTCTTTATTGATTGCTGCATGCGCCAACATCCAGCGATCCGCCAATAAGTGCATGTATGCAGGATGGGCACTAGCAATCAGACTCCAAGCCTCAATTGCTTGAGTGGGTCTATCCATGGCCATTAAATAATCACCCTGCAAGATTAGAGCGCGAGCATGATTCGGTACAGCCTGGAGTGCATACTGTATGGATTGCTCAGCACCAACCAAGTCTTTTCGACGCAATGCCTCCTGCCCAAGCTCACAGTGAAATTGCGCAATTTCGGTATGGTGTGATTTGCCCTGCAAACTCTCGAGCTCATGCGCGGCGATGATCGCCTTTTTCCAATCATGCTCAATCTGATACATCTCCAGCAAACTTTCTTTTGCTGGCTCAGCATATTTGCCACTACCCACACGATTGAGTGATGCCTCCGCCCTATCCAACAAGCCGGCACGCAAAAAATCGCGGCCTAATTCATAGGCGGCATGATCACGATCACGCGGCTTTAAATCATCACGATTGGCTAAGTGTTGATGCACTCGAATGACGCGCTCGGTCTCACCACGACGACGGAATAAATTACCTAATAAAAAATGTAGCTCAATCGTTTCCGGATCTAGTTGCGCGATTTTGACCAGCGTTTCAATGGCCTGATCAGGCTGCTCGTTAAGCAAAAAACTTAAGCCCTTAAAAGTAGAGCGCTGCTGACGCATGCGCTCACGCTCGTCCATCCGACTCTCTAGACGCAAATCCCAGCGTGCGGCGAACCAACCAATGCCAAACATCACTGGCAATAGCAATAACCAGGCGGTAGCTATCTGAATCATGATGTACAGAATTTAAATAATAAAAAAAAATGGTCCGCATGGACCGCTGAGGTTTAGCCTGAATCTTAGGCACCAGAACCCTCTTTGAGGCCCGCCTGCTTCAACGGCTTGTAATCTACTCGCTCGCGCAACTCTTTGCCAGGCTTAAAGTGCGGAACGCGTTTTTCTGGAATCAATACTTTCTCACCAGACTTCGGATTGCGACCGGTACGCGCAGGACGATGGTGAAGCACAAAACTTCCCACACCGCGCAATTCAATACGCTTACCCTCAGCCAAAGCATGAGTCATTGTATCCAGCAAAGTTTTTACCGCCAATTCCACGTCCCTAGGTAAAAGCTGCGGAAATTGTTCCGAAAGACTCTCCACTAGTTCGGAGCGGGTAATTGCTTGTTGCTCTTGATCTGTCATGATCTATCAATAAAAAATCGCCGCTCCCCCAATGAAAAGCGGCGATATTGATTTAGCCTTGATTATCCAATTTTGCTTTTAACAAAGCGCCCAAATTGGTTGTGCCAGACTGCGCATCACCTTGGAGCTTGCTCATTGCATCTTGTTGATCAGAGCTGTCTTTTGCTTTGATTGAAAGATTGATTACACGTGACTTACGATCAATATTGATGATCATTGCAGTTACGCTATCGCCTTCTTTCAATACATTACGTGCATCTTCAACGCGATCGGTTGAGATCTCAGAAGCGCGCAAGTAAGCTTCAACTTCATCAGCCAAGTGAATTGTTGCGCCCTTAGCATCAACAGCCTTCACAGTACCAGTTACAAGGCTACCCTTGTCGCTGACAGATGTGTAGTTATTGAATGGGTCGCCAGACAATTGCTTGATGCCGAGAGAGATACGCTCTTTCTCAACGTCAATTGCCAATACAGTGGCTTCAACTTCATCACCTTTTTTGTATTTCTTAACAGCTTCTTCGCCTGGCTCATGCCATGAGAGGTCTGAGAGGTGAACTAAACCGTCGATACCGCCAGGCAAGCCAATAAACACGCCGAAGTCAGTAATAGACTTGATTGCGCCAGTGAGCTTATCGCCTTTTTGCTGCGCACGTGAGAACTCTTCCCATGGATTTGCTTTGCACTGCTTGATGCCCAAGCTAATACGACGCTTGTCTTCATCAATATCGAGAACCATGACTTCAACTTCGGTTCCTAATGCAGTAGCTTTGCTTGGAGCAACGTTCTTGTTAGTCCAGTCCAGTTCAGAAACGTGTACCAAACCTTCGATACCAGATTCGATTTCAACGAACGCCCCGTAGTCAGTCAGATTAGTTACCTTACCGAATAAGCGGGTGTTTCGTGGATAACGACGAGCGATGCCAACCCATGGATCATCGCCAAGTTGTTTCACGCCGAGTGAAACACGGTTCTTCTCTTGATCGAACTTCAAAATCTTAGCGGTAACTTCTTGACCAACAGTCAACATCTCGCTTGGGTGACGCACACGACGCCATGCCAAGTCGGTGATGTGCAAGAGGCCATCGATACCACCGAGGTCAACGAATGCGCCGTAATCAGTGATGTTCTTAACGAGGCCAGTAACCACTGCACCTTCTTTAAGGTTAGACATCAACTTAGCACGCTCTTCACCTTGGCTAGCTTCAACAACCGCACGACGTGACAACACTACGTTGTTACGCTTACGGTCAAGCTTGATAACCTTGAACTCCATCGTCTTACCTTCGTAAGGGCTGGTGTCTTTGATTGGACGTGTATCAACGAGTGATCCAGGCAAGAATGCGCGGATACCGTTAACCATTACAGTCAAGCCGCCCTTAACCTTACCAGTAATAGTACCGGTAACGATCTCAGCTTTCTCAAGCGCTTTCTCCAAGTTCATCCATGATGCCAAGCGTTTCGCTTGATCACGGGAAAGGATGGTGTCGCCGTAGCCGTTCTCAAGAGCGTCAATAGCAACAGCAACAAAATCGCCAGGAGTTACTTCAATCTCGCCAGCGTCGTTATGGAATTCTTCAACAGGAATAAACGCTTCAGACTTTAAGCCAGCGTTAACAACGACGAAGTTATGGTCGATGCGAAGAACTTCAGCCGAAATAACTTGGCCGGTCTTCATATTCGATCGGGTTAATGATTCTTCAAATAGTTCTGCAAATGATTCAGACATGTGTATTCACTTTGTGCCGCCAGAAGGCCTGACGGGTTAGGTTAAAAAAGTCTCAAAGAAACACGCTAATGAAAGATCGCGTTGTGGAGTTTCTTAAGACGCCAAACTACTGCTTACCGCTCACTACTAAAAACAACTACAAACTAGACGCTTGCAGATTGATACCAACCCAAAACCGTCTTAACCGCTTGATCTATCAATAAATCTGATGTTTCAAGCACTTTTGCACCTTCTGCAACTACTAATGGGGCGGCACCTCGACTACTGTCTCTAGCATCACGCTCCTGCAAATCATGCAGCAAGTATTCAAGTTTAGCAGAAAGTCCCTTAGCTATCAATTGCTTATAGCGTCTTTCAGCCCTGGCAGCGGCGGTTGCAGTCAAAAAAACCTTCAAAACAGCATCTGGGAATATGACGCTGGCCATATCCCTGCCATCAGCTACCAAGCCTGGAGATTGGCAAAAACTGCGTTGCAGACCCACTAAAGCAGACCTTACCTCGGGATGAACAGCCAAAGCAGATGCTCTTAAACCAATGTTTTCTGTGCGAATAGCGTCAGTCACATCCTCGCCATTGAAGAAAATTTGACTATTTTTGAATGAAATCAATAGCTTAGGAACTAAAAGCCCCAGTTCTGGGCCGTTTTTAACGTCAATCCCCTGTTTTTCACTAGCCAGAGCGACTAAACGATAGAGAGCCCCACTATCCAAGTAATGAAACCCCAGCTTTTCTGCGACTAGCGAGGCAACTGTCCCTTTGCCAGAGGCAGTAGGTCCATCAATCGCAATAACGGGGAATGAGTTCATTAAGTTAACCAACAACCTTCGCAAATTCTGCGAAGTAGGTTGGGAATGTTTTCGCTACGCAATTCGGATCATTGATCTTGAGTGCATTCGGCCCAAACGCAGCGAGTGAGAAACACATCGCCATGCGATGGTCATCATAGGTATCGATACCTTCACTTGGTGACTTCCAATCGACTAGCGAAGCTGGGGCTTGCACCACAATGTAGTCAGCGCCGTCTTCAACAATTGCGCCCACCTTTTTCAATTCTTTTGCCATCGCCGCAATGCGATCAGTTTCCTTAACGCGCCAGCTCGCAATATTATTTAAGCGGGTGGGACCTTCCGCAAACAAAGCGGCAACCGCTAACGTCATCGCCGCATCGGGAATCTCCGTGCAATCAATCGTGATACCATTGAGTTTACCGTTGGCATTTTTTACGCCAGACACTTCGATCCAAGCTTCTCCAGCATTGATCTTGGCACCCATCAACGCTAAAGCATCAGCAAAAGCGATATCGCCTTGAATGCTATCTCTGCCAACCCCCAATACCTTCACGGGCCCGCCCCCAATGGCACCAAGGGCTAAGAAGTAGGAGGCGGAAGAGGCGTCACCCTCAACCGATAATTGCCCAGGACTTTTATAAACCACCTCAGATGCTTTTGCGGGAATAAGAAATGATTGCAGGTCTGGACAGGCGACATTCACCCCAAAACGCGCCATCAACTTCAAAGTGATATCGATGTACGGACGAGAAATTAACTCACCAATCACCTCAATACGCACAGGCTCATTTGCCACTAAAGGTAAAGCCATGAGCAATGCAGTTAAGAATTGGCTTGATACATCACCGCGGACTTTTACGACATCCTTAATCTGAATATCTGCCGCCAAAATCTGGATAGGTGGATAACCTTCCTGTAATTTATACTCGATCTTTGCACCCACTTGGCGCAATCCATCTACCAAGTCTCTTATCGGCCTTTCATGCATACGAGCAACGCCACACAAACGATAGTTGCCGCCTTGCATTGCTAAAGCCGCAGCCAATGGACGAATCGCAGTGCCTGCATTACCCATAAAAAGGTCAGCTTCACGCACGGGGAACTTACCGCCACAACCCTCAACGACGCAAACTTTATTTTCTTGATCGGTCACAGTGAGACCCAATTGACGCAAAGCACTGCGCATTACTTGTGTGTCATCAGCATCCAGCAAGTTTGTGAGAGTAGTTGTGCCAGTAGATAAGGCGACCAACAGCAATGCGCGATTAGAAATACTCTTTGAACCCGGCAATACTATCGAGCCTTGCACTCGCTTAAATGGCCCAATACTGATGTCTGGCAAACCACTCATCACAGGACATCCAAATCTTGGCGCGCTTTACTCGCTTTGTTCAATAACTTCTCTAAACCCGCGCCATCGTTTTCGGCAATCAGCTTGCGCATATGGTTAACGATCAACAGGTATTGATCCAACTCTTTCAGAATTGCCGCGCGATTACCCAAGCAAATATCACGCCACATCTCTGGGCTGGAAGCCGCAATGCGGGTGAAGTCTTTAAAGCCGGCGCCTACATGACTCAATTTTTGAGCAACATCTTCAGAATTGACCACACTAGCCATCAGGGCGTAGGACAAGAGGTGCGGAAGATGAGAAACAGCAGCGTATATCGCATCGTGCTGCACAACGCCAATCTTTTTCACCTCAGAGCCGACAGCTTCCCAAAAGCCAGTGATCAACGCCGTATCTTGCGGAGAGTTTTCTTGCAATGGGCAAATAATGGTTTGCTTGCCCTGAAATAAATCTGCCTTGGCGGCGCTTGCGCCATGCTGCGCGCCGCCTGCAATTGGGTGGGCAGGTACAAATTGACATGCTTTTTTACCCAATACTTCTTTGGCAGCCAGAATCACATCACCTTTAGTGCTACCTGCATCGGTAATCATGGTGCGCGGCTCGAGATGCAGCTCAATGACTTCAAAGGCAACTCGCATTTGCGATACTGGCACACAAAGCACGATCACATCAGACTGTTTAGCGGCTTCAACTAAATCCACTACCCCATCAATCGCACCCATCTTTTGCGCTTGATCTAAATTTTCTTTACTACGGCCAACACCCAATACCTTGGTAACTACACCCGCTTTTTTAAGCGCCAATCCTAATGAAGCGCCAATTAAACCAACGCCAACGATAGTGACAGTGCCGTAATTGCTTGCTGGATTAATGATGGTCATTGGGAAAGCATTTCTTTAAAGGCCGCAATGAAGGCTGCATTTTCTTCTGGCAGTCCAATGGAAATGCGTAGCCATTGCGGCAAACCATAGTTACCCACGGAACGAACAATGATGCCGCGCTTTAGCAACTCTAGATTAATGCGCGCACCGGCTTGATCATCCTCACCCACCTTAACTAGAACGAAATTCCCAGCCGATGGCAGATATTGTAAACCGAGTTCTTCAAAAGCTTGGGTCAGTTGTCCGTAGCCCGCGCGGTTTAACTCAAACCCTTGCTGCAAAAATGCTTTGTCCTGAAAGGCGGCAATCGCCGCAGCTTGAGCGAGGCTATTGACGTTAAATGGCTGACGAATGCGATTCAAAAGATCGGTTAAATGCGGTTGCGCAACTCCATAACCAATCCGCAGGCCAGCCAATCCATAGGCTTTTGAGAAACTGCGCGACAAAATCATATTAGGAAAGCGCTTACCCAAAGCAATCGCATCGTAGCGCTGCTCTGGTGTCAGGTACTCGTTATAAGCTTCATCCAGCACCACAACCACATTCGGCGGCACAGCCACCAAAAAGTCTTCAATTTCTTTTTCAGTGAGATAGCTGCCAGTTGGATTATTAGGATTAGCGACAAAGACCAACTTCGCTTTATCGCCTGATGCTTTGATCGCAGCCAGCATGGCTGGCAAGTCATGGCCATAGATATCGGTAGCAGCAACTTCTACCGCTTTAGCGCCTACAACTTGAGTCGCCAATGGATATACGGCAAACGCATGCTTAGAAAAGATCACCTCATCACCAGCCTGAGCAACAGCACGCGCAGCCAATTCCAAAATGTCATTGCTACCATTGCCCAAAGTAATCCAGTCAGTCGGCACACCTAAACGCGCAGCCAAAACATTCTTGAGTTCAAAGCCATTTGAGTCAGGATAACGACCTAAATCGCCAGCTGCTTTGAGCATGGCATCTTGCGCAGACTTTGGCATGCCCAGTGGATTTTCATTGGAAGCCAATTTCACAATCTTGGCTTCATCTACGCCATACTCGCGCGCAACTTCACTGATAGGACGCCCACCAACATAAGGGGCAATCGCATGAATATGTTTTAGACCAATCTTGGAAGTCATTCTGGCTTTACTAATTTATTTACTAAGGACGAAATTAATTACAGTTCATCTTCAATTAAGCAGAGTGCGGATAAGAACCGAGATTCTTATAGAAAGCGGCAACGCCTTTAAGCTCTTCGAGCGCCTTGACTACCTTGGCATCATCAGCGTGACCTGCAATATCGATGTAGAAGTGATATTCCCAAGTGCCCTTACGCGCAGGGCGAGATTCAAAGCGATTCATGGAAACACCATGCTTTGCCAAAGGCGCCAGTAAACGATGCACTGCGCCAGGCTGGTTATCCACCGAAAGCATCAAGGAAGTTTGATCTTGGCCGGTTGCCTGGCAGGCATAGTTACCCACCACCACAAAACGCGTACGGTTGTGCGGATCATCCTGAATTTGGGCAGCAACAGCTTGCAGGCCATAAGCCTCTTGCGCGGGATCACCAGCGATCGCAGCCAAACTTGGATCCGCAGCTGCCATACGGGCTGCCTCTGCATTACTACTCACCGCTTGACGCTTCAGTTGTGGCGCATGAACGCTTAACCATTGCTGACATTGAGCCAATGCTTGCGCATGGGCACACACCGTTGTCACACCGTCCAAATTGCCGCTCTTGGTTAAGAGGTGATGACGAATTGGCAAGACCACCTCACCACTAATGCGCATAGAAGAATCAAGCAACAGATCTAATGTACGTGAAATAGCACCTGCGCTAGAGTTCTCAACCGGAACAACGCCAAACTGCGCTGCGCCCTTCTCCACCGCTTTAAACACCTCATCCAAACTTGCGCAAGGCACGCCTGCAATAGAGTGACCGAAATAGGTTTGCGCTGCTTGCTCAGAAAATGTTCCTACTGGACCGAGGTAAGCAATCGTCTGGCGAGCTTCTAAAGCTCTGCATGCGGACATCACTTCACGCCAAATAGCGGCGATGCCATCCGGAAGCAAGGGGCCCGCATTGATTTCTTGAAGACGCGCTACAACCTGGCGCTCACGCTCAGGACGAAACACTGGCGATGAAAAACCGCCTTTGACATGACCCACCTCTTGAGCAGCTTTTGCGCGCTGTGTCAGCAAATCTAAAATCTGCGCATCTAATGCGTCAATTTTTTCGCGCAAGGGAGCTAAGCGCTGTTCTTCAGTACTCATTAAGCCCGCCTTTCAAAGTCACGCATAAATTCAATTAAAGCCTTTACACCTTCAATAGGCATGGCGTTGTAGATACTAGCGCGCATGCCGCCCGCGGCCTTATGGCCACGCAGAGCCACCAAACCAGAAGCGTTCGATTGCGCTAAAAACTCAGCGTTCAGACTCTCTTCTTTTAAGAAGAAGGTCACATTCATACGCGAGCGATATTCTTTGGTGACACGGTTTTCATACAAACTACTTTGATCTAAGAAGTTGTAGAGCAACTCTGCTTTTTCTTGGTTGCGCTTTTCGATGGCTTTGACACCGCCCTGCTTAAGCAGCCACTTAAAGCCTAAGCCAGCCATGTAGATTGAAAAAGTGGGTGGCGTATTAATCATGGATTGGGTATGAGCCTGCACAGACCAATCCCAAATCGTTGGGGTACTAACCATACTGTGGCCGATGAGGTCTTTGCGCACAATCACAATCGTGACACCAGACGGGCCGATATTTTTTTGCGCACCACCAAACCAGACAGCAGCTTTCGTAACATCCATCTCTGTAGAAAGGATGTTGCTGGAAATATCCGCAACTAAAGGAGTGCCGCCAACATCTGGTACGTCCGGAAACTCAACACCGCCAATAGTTTCATTCGCGCAGTAGTGCACATAAGCAGCATCGTTAGAAAGTTGCCATGTGGATCTTGCTGGAATCGTATTAAATTTTTCTGCGGCGGAAGAACCGGCTAAATGAGCAACGCCGTATTTCTGCGCTTCCTTATATGACTTTTCTGACCAAATTCCAGTTACTACAAAATCTGCCTTAGGGCCGTTCTTAGCCAAGGGCATGAGGTTCATTGGGATTGCAGCATTTTGACCAAGGCCGCCACCTTGCAATAGCAAGATCTCATAAGAGTCTGGAATATTCATCAAGGTACGAAGATCTTGATTAACCTCTTCATACACTTCCATGAACTCTTTACTACGATGACTAATTTCCATCACGCTAGTGCCGAGTCCACGCCAATTGAGCATTTCATCAGCAGCTTGCTTTAATACCTCTTCAGGCAAAGTAGCAGGACCCGCAGCGAAATTAAATATGCAGCGGTCAAAAGTCATAATGCGTCCAGTCTAACGGTGACGCTTAAGCGTCACCTGCCGTATCGTCATTGGCATCAATTGCCGGATCCGCGGATACATCTCCTTCTTCCGCATCATCAGCATCATCATCTGAGTCGCTTTCAGCGATGCGCTGTAAGCCAGATAAGCGAGTGCCTTCATCCACGTTAATCAAGGTAACACCTTGCGTAGAGCGACCCATTTCACGAATTTCAGAAACACGTGTACGCACTAAGACACCGCCAGTGGTGATCAACATAATTTGATCCTCTGGAGACACCAATGCGGCTGCAACTACTTTGCCGTTACGCTCTGAAGTCTGAATCGCAATCATGCCCTTAGTACCGCGACCATGACGGGTATATTCAGCAATTGGCGTACGCTTACCGTAACCATTTTCTGTCGCAGTCAACACGCTACTTGGAATCGAAATACCATTCGCATCCACTACAGCGGCTTCAGCACCTTCTACCGCTTCAGCAGGAGCAACCAACATCGCGATCACTTGATGACCTTCACCTAAGTTCATACCGCGTACACCGCGTGCGGTACGACCCATTGAACGAACATCGTTTTCATCAAAGCGCACTGCTTTACCAGCGTCAGAGAACAACATGACGTCGTGCTGGCCATCAGTAATCGCTGCGCCAACTAAGAAATCGTTTTCATTCAAGTCGACTGCAATAATGCCGGCCTTACGTGGATTAGAGAAATCAGACAAGCGCGTCTTCTTCACAGTACCTAATCTGGTTGCCATAAAGACATACTGATCGTCTTGGTAACCCTTAATCGGCAGAATCACAGTGATTTTTTCGCCTTCGATCAGCGGGAACATATTCACAATAGGCTTGCCGCGAGAGGTGTGACTTCCTTGTGGCACTTCCCAGACTTTGAGCCAATACATACGACCGCGATCAGAGAAGCACAATATCGTATCGTGTGTATTCGCCACAAAGAGTGTTTCAATCCAATCTTCATTCTTAGTAGCAGCAGCCTGCTTACCGCGTCCACCCCGTTTTTGCGCGCGGTATTCGCTCAGCGGCTGACTCTTCATGTAACCAGTGTTTGAAAGTGTCACCACCAAATCTTGCGGTGTAATCAAATCTTCTGTGAAGAGTTCAGTCGCATTCATTTCAATAAATGAACGACGGCCTGTATCGCCACCAGCAATACCAAATTCAGATTGAACTGCTTGCAACTCAGATTCAAGCACTTGAATAACACGCTCTGGCTTCGCCAACAAATCAAGTAAGTCAGAAATCTCCGCCATGACTTCTTTGTATTCGTTAACGATCTTGTCTTGCTCAAGACCAGTCAAGCGTTGCAAACGCATCTGCAAAATTTCTTGCGCTTGACTATCTGACAAGCGATACAAGCCAGTGGTTTGCATACCGTACTCAGGCAACAAGCCTTCTGGGCGATAGGTGTTACGACCGCCCGGAGTATCGATCTCAGCACGCGCCGACATCTCGCGCACCATCGATGAATCCCACGCTTTGCCCATCAACTCTTGCTTAGCAATCACTGGGTTCGCAGCAGCTTTAATAATCGCGATGAACTCATCAATATTCGCTAATGCAACCGCCAAACCTTCTAAAACGTGTCCACGATCACGCGCTTTACGCAATTCAAAAATCGTGCGACGTGTAACTACTTCACGACGATGTTGCAAGAAGTACTCGAGCATTTGCTTCAAGTTCAACAAGCGCGGCTGGTTATCCACCAAGGCCACCATATTCATACCAAAGTTATCTTGCAGCTGAGTGCTATTATACAAATTATTGAGAACAACTTCAGGCACTTCACCGCGCTTCAATTCAATCACAACACGCATACCAGATTTATCTGATTCATCACGCAAATCAAAAATGCCTTCAACTTTTTTCTCGTTCACCAACTCGGCGATACGCTCGAGCAAGTTCTTTTTGTTAACTTGATAGGGCAACTCATCAACGATGATGACTTGACGCGCGCCCTTATCCACATCTTCAAAATGGGTCTTGGCGCGCATCACCACACGGCCACGACCAGTGCGATAGCCTTCACGCACGCCTTGAACGCCATAAATGATGCCGGCGGTCGGGAAATCCGGAGCTGGAATGATCTCAATCAGCTCATCAATTGTGCATTCTGGGTTGTGCAGCACGTGCAAACAGGCTGAAACCACCTCATCCAGGTTGTGGGGAGGAATGTTGGTCGCCATACCTACAGCAATGCCAGAACTGCCATTTATCAGTAAATTCGGCACTTTGGCCGGCAGAATCAGAGGTTCTTTCTCGCTACCGTCGTAATTTGGCCCAAAATCGACCGTTGCCTTGTCCAAATCGGCCAAAAGCTCATGGGCAATCTTACGTAGGCGAATCTCGGTATACCGCATCGCAGCAGCGTTATCGCCGTCTACGGAGCCAAAGTTACCCTGTCCGTCAACCAGCATATAGCGCAGAGAGAAGTCCTGGGCCATTCGAACGATCGTGTCATACACCGCAGCATCACCGTGCGGATGGTATTTACCGATTACATCGCCAACTATACGAGCAGATTTTTTGTAAGCTCGGTTCCAATCGTTGTTTAATTCATACATTGCGAATAAGACCCGGCGGTGAACCGGTTTGAGGCCATCACGCACGTCTGGCAGGGCTCTGCCGACGATGACGCTCATTGCGTAGTCCAAATAGGACCGCCGCATTTCGTCTTCGAGGGATATTGGTAGTGTTCCTTTAGCGGCTTGTTCCATCTGGAAATAATATCATTTTGATGACAGGTAGGCCCTATGCTAAGATTCTGTCAGTTTGTATGAAATTGAGATGTGTCGCTTTGCAGTTTTTGCATCAAGGTAGGGCGAATTACATTTAAGTTTGACTTTAATTAAAAAAGAGATTGTTGAGGACTAAAAATGAACAAAACCCTAAAAGTGTTGCTGGCTTCTGTTATCACTGTTTCTGCTACTGCAGCAATTGCATCTGATAACTTGGAAAACAGCTCTGGCTTGAACTGGAAAAACGGCGACGGCGCATTGTGCTGGCGTGATAGCAACTGGACACCTGCTACTGCAGCTAAAGGTTGCGACGGCGCATTGACTTCAGAACCTGCTGGCGTTAGCCAAAGCAAAATCACTTTGCAAGCTGACACACTTTATGACTTCGACAAAGCTACATTGAAGCCAGAAGGTAAAGCTACTTTGGACAAAATCGCTGCTGACTTGAAGAAAATCAAGTTAGAAGTAATTATCGCTGTTGGTAACACTGACAGCATCGGTACAGATGCATACAACATGGCCCTCGGTCAACGTCGTGCGCAATCTGTTAAGACATACTTGGTAAGCCAGGGTGTTGACGGTAGTCTTATCTACACAGAATCTAAAGGCAAGAGCAATCCAGTTGCATCAAACGCAACTGCTGAAGGCCGCGCTAAGAACCGCCGTACTGACATCGAAGTTGTTGGTACAGCAGCTAAGTAATTCACTTTACTTTTAAAAAAGCCCGCTTCTAGCGGGCTTTTTTATTTACGCTATATTCATAAACTTCTTCAATCGCCTCACGATTACCAGTCAATATGAACGTCGACCAATCCGAAATTGCTAAATTTAGCGCCATAGCCCATCGCTGGTGGGATCCTAATAGTGAATTCAAGCCATTGCACGCAATCAACCCTCTGCGACTCAATTGGATTAAATCCTTCGTGAGCCTAGAGGGCAAGAAGGTGGTCGACATTGGTTGTGGTGGTGGCATCCTGGCTGAATCCATTTCCCAAGCAGGTGCAGATACCACTGGCATTGATTTATCCGAAAAAGCGCTTAAGGTTGCGGAATTGCATGCGCTTGAAGTGGGGGCTCATCTAACTTATCGATCCATCTCAGCAGAAGCGTTCGCTGATGAGCAGTCTGGGCAATACGATATTGTGGCCTGTATGGAAATGCTCGAGCACGTGCCCGACCCTGCCTCCGTAGTGCGCGCATGCGCCAAACTCTGCAAACCGGGTGGCACTTTATTTTTTAGCACCCTCAATCGCAGCCCTAAGTCTTACTTATTTGCCATTATTGGCGCTGAGTACATCCTGAAATTACTCCCAAGAGGCACTCACGAATACGCCAAATTCATCAAACCTTCAGAGCTAGTTGCCTTTACTCGTCATGCGGGATTAGAGCTCATTGGCATGAAAGGCTTGAGTTACAATCTCCTTACCCAGGTATACAGCCTCAGTGATGATGTGGATGTGAATTACATGATTGCCGTTAGGAAGTAAATTCAACAGTGAGGCAGCTTTCCAGCCCATATGCATCAGCTGGTGCGCGCGGCCTGCTAGAGGGCGCCTTTGGAATTAGCCCTGATCATGCGGATTTCAACTTACTGCGGGATGATTTTTTCAATAACTACGAAAAAGCATTGTTGGTAGAGAGTAAGCTATTTGATGGCATTGACCATCTGCTCGATCAAATGGATCAAGCAGGACTCCCGTGGGGAATTATCACCAATAAAAGCGAGCGCTTTACAAATCCCTTCACCGACCTCATGGGCCTTCGTCAGAGAGCTATTTCTACCGTTTCAGGCGACACCACCCCTTATTCAAAACCACATCCTGAGCCCATTCTGCACGCAGCCAGATCTACTAATATCGATCCCACTCGATCAATCTATGTTGGAGGCGATATCAGGGACGTTGTAGCGGGCAAAGCCGCTGGCAGAAGGCAGTGGCAGCCGCTTATGCCTACTGTGGCTGAAAAGAGCCTCCTGAGGCCTTGGGAGCCGATTACATCATCCATAGCCCGGTTGACTTACTAAAAATCATCTTTCCCAATAGGGATTAGGCTAAAAGATATCCAACAATTTAAAGCCAGCGGCTTTAAAATAAGAACATCCTATGCAAGCAATCTGGGACCGACATGGTTTCGACGTGGATTACAAAGCATCAAGGGCATACCGAGGACCCGTTATCTCGTAAATCAATGGGAATGTAATAACTGCTAACGACGAACGTTACGCACTAGCCGCTTAATTGCGGTTGCCCCTGAACTGATTCTCTCTTGGGTCAGGTAGCACAAGCTACATCAGGGTCATATACAAGAGATAAGACTATTTTGTGTCACGAAGAATAGTACGAAAACCTAGTGAATCGTCAGCGAGGAACGTGTCAATCCGTGCCTAACTGATTAAATCAAACGATATGACTAAGTATGTAGAACTTGTTGTAGAGGATTTGCGGACGCGGGTTCGATTCCCGCCGGTTCCACCATTTTTAAGTCTGTAAATGTTAAACGCCACCCTCCTCGGTGGCGTTTAACATTGTTACTCGCGCATTACGCGCACGCATGATCTACGCATCAATTAAATTGGTAGCTCATGCCAGCTTGAAAATTCAGCGGCGCTCCAGCAAAAATACCATCCGGACTTCGGCTAGCAATATAGCGTTTATCAACTAAGTTATTGATTACTCCAAATACTTTCCAATCCTTATTGATTGGATAGTTCGCACTCCAATTCACAGTCGCAAAAGCAGGTATCTCGCCTAAAGTTCCAATCGTATTTTGCGCCACCGTATTAGCTGAATCAGCATATTGGGCAGAAACATAATTCAAACTAAGTAATGTATTCAACCCATTCTTTTCGTAACTGATTCCCAGATTGGAGGTGAGCTTAGGGGTGTAATAAGGAATGCGATTGCCATCTCGTCCCAAGGAATTGGTTCCCACAAACTTTGCCACCGGGATATAGGTTGCATTTCCATTGATGCCCCAGCCGCGCCCCCGGGCATCAGCTAAAGAAGCCTCAGCACCTGGATGCAATCTTTTCCCACCATTCGCTTTTGAAATTCCAGCGGCCAAACTTGGATTCACGATCTGGTTGCTAAAGTTCATACTAAAAATAGCTGAATCATAAGAAAAAGCGCCTGCTCGTCCACGCAATCCCAATTCCATATTGGTAGAACATTCTGGCGCCAACTGCTGATCAACCCCTTTGTCATCAATCGCTGTTGCCAATTGGGCTGGCGCAAAGCCTTTATAAATGCTGCCGTACACCTGAGCCTGGGGAGTTAGTTGCCAGGTTGCCCCAATTTGCGGAATTGTCTCCACATTTTTAGCGCTACCCGATTGACCGGTGATGACATTTGAACGAGTTTGGTTGTAGCTTGCAATTCGCACCCCCGGAATTACGGCAAAGTTTTTAGTTAGCAAAAATCGATTCTGGCCATGCATCGCCAACGAATTCGCTTTATTGTCTTCCTGCAATGAAACTCGACCGGAATAAGCCAAGGTTTGAGAGCTCACCAATTGATTAATTTGAGATTCTGTATGCAAACGGATAGCGAACTCCGCTTCGTTAGTGATGCCTAAGGCTTTGTATGCATGGCTTACCCGAGAATCGATGCCTAGCATTTGAAACTCTCGATTGCGCCCAACTAGACAGTCAGAGCCAACATTGCACGCCTTAAAAATCGTAGCATCTTGGGTTCGATTCAAAATACTTTGTCGCCAATAGTCTCGCGACAACTTGCTCCAATACATCAAAGTATTGATTTTGGTATCTGAATTCAGCTCCAAAGAATGGTTGATATCCACTGCATTTCTTTGGGTAATAAATCGATCGTTTGACGGCAGATTATCTTTACTTCGATTCATGTATTGAGTGGGACGCAGCCCCACATAAGACGTATTGATATTGTTGTCGTAATGCGTGTATTTCAGGCTGAGCCACTGATTTTGCGCAACCTCAATACCTCCCTGTAGGAGAATGTCATACATCTTAAAACCATTGGCCTGATAACCACTAGACTCGGATTGAATCAAATTAATTCCCCCGATTGCGCCGTTCGATGACGACTTCCCTCCTGCCTCTATCTCCGCCAAGCGATAGCCATAATCACCCACTTTGCCGGTTAACTTAAACCCATGAGAAGGTGTTTTGCTGAGGTAGTTCACTACCCCACGTATTGCAAGCCAGATGCGCCCTTTAATACTTCAAGTCCAGAGATTCGTTCTATTGGCGGACTGTAATAAGAGGCATTTGAAATGAATAGGCTCGGTTGAATTGGTGCGTTCCTCCAACAACAATACCTTTGAGCTACGGCTTGGATTCAGGCCGCGAATCGATATTGGGCATTGCCCCAAAACCGCCTTCATCCCCCCCGAATATTGACGCCAGGCACAGTCCGCAAGACATCCTGCAGTGATTGAGGCTGTAACTCCTCCATCTTTTGCTGATTGATAACATCGACCGTACCTGGAATTTTGCTCAAAGCATATTCTTCTGAGCAAACGATATCAATCTTAGGTAGCTCAATATCTTGATCTTTGGCCCAAGCTAAAGAAGAACTTCCATACAACAATGCAAATGATGAAATCCAGGCAAGCCCACATTTTGAGGACGAAAAACTACTTGATGCTTCATATACCATGTGATAACAAAAAATCGCTGGCTATATGCATATGAAAATGCTCTTGCTGGCTAATGACTTATGACAGAATTACTTTGTCAGAATGAGCTTCCCCAGTTTAGTCATTCGCAATTGATAGGTATGGCCCTCATGCAGAATTAAGACTTGCTTCATGCAACCCAATAGGGCCTCACTTGCAATAAGCTGTGGCAATATTTGAGCCGATTGAACACATTTCGGGCGAGACGCTGATGATGTTTAATTGCTCAAGTACTAGACTTCCAATGAAAATTGAATGAGGGTCTGAAAACACTGCGCAGAAAGACTGATGGAATTTTCTGCAATCGGCGCAAATCTCCATTGAACTAAAGTATTCAGCGCCGATCGATCCAGGCCTTCAAATCCCGAGCTTTTAAAGACCTCGACTGCTTGCACAAGACCATGTTCGTTTACACACATTCTGACGATAACCAACCCCTGCTCCCAAAGCCGCCTACTCGCTAGTGGGTAGAGCGGTTTAGGGTTATAAATAACTGACCTAGCATCTCCTTTTGCCTCATGACCCACTCCTCTGCTATCACCCAGGCTTTTGGAATCATTTGAGGTGCTTGAGCTGATGTATTTGCCATTTGAGACCGAACTTGTTTGAGGTTTAGCTGAAAATTGTTGGTGCGAAGATGCGCCCACTCTTTCCCACGCCAGATTTACCATCAGAACCCCCCGGAATCTCTAAGCCTCTACCCACCAGAGATCCGGACATAAGACTCAACAAAACCAACAAATAAGAGATTGCTACCGCTGAAATGAGAACAATATTGCGAGAGCGCGGACTACTAAACAAATGGCATCCTTAAGAGATAAAAGAGAAAAACTGCAGCCCATCTACTGACAAAAGTTGCAGTAAGTGAACTATTACGCTGAATGATTTTAAGGATGATGTGATTGATTAACAACCATAATCCCAATGGGTACGGGGCTTGTAGGGCTATTGAATGTGGTACTACTTAACAGCTAAACGCCAAAGTGAAGTCACTGCCTTTGATCGAGCAGCGTGCAAGGCATCTGTTTTATTGAATACTTTTTGATGTGTTGGTTTGGGATCAATGCGACTCAACACTTTTAATCCAGCCTGTTCAACCCAACTAAGCAACTCCGCTCTTGTTCTCAAACCCAAATGTTCGGCCAAGTCGGAAAGTATTAACCAGCCCTCACCGTCAGCGAGCAAATGATTCTTTCAATTACTCACAAAGCCCTTCAACATCTGACTCTCAGGATCATATACCGCATGCTCTAGGGAGGAGCTTGGTCTAGCGGGCAACCATGGCGGGTTGCAAACAATGAGTGATGCTTTTCCTGATGAAAATACATTGGTTTTGAGAATTTCTATTTTGGATTGCAGGCCTAGACGCTCAATATTTTCTTGCGCACAGGCAATCGCGCGATCATCTAAATCTGTCGCAGTAATTTTTTGAATCCCACGCAACGCCAAAACCACTGAAAGCACCCCAGCACCCACCCCAATATCGAATGCGGTGGAATTTTTCTTGATGGCTGCAGGCAACGGCGTCTTTAACACCAACTCGATATACCCTCCGCGCACCGGCGAAAACACACCGTAATGGGGATGAATACGAATCTCTTCATCGTCCCTTGTTAAAACCTGCACACCCTTCTTGCGCCACTCATGAGCGCTAATCACACCAAGCAATTCGCGCAAAGAGATAACGTAAGCCTCTGATTGAGGGCCATAAGTCTCAAGACATGCTTGAGCTACATTAGGAGCACGCCGCAAAGAGATGCTATAATCAGCATTCACCTGAAGCAAAATCATCCCGAGAATACGAGCGCGCTGTGACTGAGCAAGGCGATAGAGATTGAATGCGTCTGAAGGGCTTTTGATCTTCTCTTTTGCCACCCTGTCAGCTCTGGTGGATTTCTTTGAGGGCTTATCAACTCTTCTTACTAAAGCCTGCAAGAGCCGCTTTGCATTCTGAAAGTCACCTTTGTAAAGCATCGCCGTACCCTCACAGGCGAGGCGATAAACCACATCCGCAGTCAACATATAATCGGCGATTTGAATCCTTTTATGAGGGGCAATGCCGTTTTCAAAATGCCACTTAGCACTATGGGTTTGGCCACCCTCTCCCCACTGAAGAGTTACAGATGAGATCACCTAGGAAACCACAAGGCGATTATTTTGATAATCATCACTGGCCTGCTCTATCTCAGCACGGGTATTCATGACAAACGGTCCATATTGAACAATCGGCTCATGCAGCGGTAAAGCCGCGAGCACAATGAATTGCGCGCCCATAGATCCAGCCCTAGCCTTCAAGCGATCTCCATCCCCAAGCACAATGGCAGCCTGCTTTGGAGCTGGCATCATCGGTCCACCTATCTCCAACTCGCCCTCATACACATAGACAAAAGCATTAAGCTCCTTGAGAATACGCTGTTCAAATTCAGCATTTGAAGTTAAATGCACATCCAAAAATAAAGGGGCTGTAGTAAGACCTTGAATTGGTCCTGGAACTTCCTCGCCATCGTGACCATAGGGGCCAGCAATCACGTTGACTGACCCGCCATTAGCCAAGCTGACTTTGGTATATCCTCCGCTTGAATGTCTTTATACCCGGCCGCTTTCATCTTTTCCTTGGCGGGTAAATTAATCCATAACTGAAAGCCCCGCATAGCGCCGCTCACTTATTGAGGCATCTCAGAATGAATAATGCCGCGCCCCGCAGTCATCCATTGCACGCCACCGGTTTTGAGGTGGCCCTGATTGCCCAAGTAGTCCTCATGCAACATGTGGCCCTCAAGCATATAAGTGACCGTCTCAAATCCACGATGTGGGTGCGCTGGAAAGCCTGCCACATCATCATTGGGGTCATTAGAAGAAAATTCATCTAGCATCAAGAAAGGGTCTAGCCGCACTTGATTTTGACCGCCAAGACTGCGCCGCAATTTCACACCCGCGCCATCCGAAGTGGTAATGCCGGGAATGATGGTTTGAGTATTGCGAATCATATGGATGAATGCTTTGGCTTAGCCTTGACTGGGTGATGTCTTTAAGCCGGTGGGTGATCTTCAGGATTTACGTCTAGCGCAATCAAGAAACGAGACACCATATTGTAAGCAGCAATCACGGTGACTAACGCCACCGTGTCGGCATTTCCCGATGCTTTTTGCAAGCGCTTCATTAACTCCGGATCCACTTTGATATTACGCGTCATCTGAAAGGTCAATTCAGCGGCATCATTTTCAACTGGAGAGTACAAATCTTTTGGGAAATTCGACTGCCAAATGAGGCGCAAACCTTGTACCTGCTCTTCTGTGCCACCCGCTTTCTTAAAGGGTGGGGCATGGTGAAAGCATTCATATTCAGCGCCATTGAGCACCGCCACACCACACATAGCCAATTCACGCAGCTTGGGATCTAAAGAGAGATTATTGCGAATCTCTCCGATACAGTTATTCCAACCATCGGCAATAGGAACGCTATGCAAAAGCATACGATCAAGATTGATAAATTGACCGCCACGTCGTTTGCGAATAGCGGCCACACACTCGGCTGGTTCAGCCAAGTCCATTGGTTGATACGGAATTAAACGTTCTGACATAGATTCTCTTATCAATGCTTTTACTGAGCAGTTTCTTTAATATTGTTTTCAATCACGAACTTACCCCAGATACCAATTTGCTTCCCAATAAACTCCTGAGCAGCTTCAGTGGTGCCTCCAACAATTTGAATGCCTTGAGCCTTAAACTTTTCAGCAACGGCTGGCGTTTTAAGCGCTTTATTCAAAGCTTTGTTCATCGCAGCCACAACTGCTGTCGGTGTTTTTCCAGGGGCCAATACCGCCCACCAAGCTGGTGCGCTCAATCCAGGGAAGCCACTTTCCGAAATGGTTGGAACATTCGGCAAAGACGGTGATCTTTTGGCTGTAGTGATAGCCAACGGAATGACGCCACCACTATCAATATGGGGTTTCACCAAAAATTCAGAGCCAACCGCTAATTCAACTTGACCGCCTAAAGCGTCCTGCATCAAGGGACCGCCGCCACGATAAGGAATGTGATTCCAATCAAAGCCCGATTGCTTCGCGAGACGAGCCATAGCCAAGTGCCCTAAGCTTCCAATACCAATGGAGCCATAACTAAATTGCTTACCAGTCTTGGATAAATCAACCAACTGCTTAAAGCTGGTGATGCCAGATTTTTTACTGGCAACCAACACCATTGGTGATGTTCCCACCAAAATCACTGGCGCAATATCTTTGATAGAGTCGTAGGGGAGCTTATCTTTGAGGCTAGGATTAACACCGTGGGTATCGAATACCACTGCAAAGGTATAGCCGTCTGGATCAGAACGCGTCATTGCGGAAGTGCCAATCACACCCGAAGCGCCACCAACGTTTTCAACAATGACGTTTTGCTTTAACTCCGACTGCAAAGCATGCGCCAAGACACGAGCAACCTGATCGACAGAGCCGCCAGGAGGAAATACCGCAATTAAACGAATCGGCTTTTGAGTAGGCCAAGCGCCCACGCCTGCGGTTTGTGCAAACGCAAAACTACTGAACCCTAAAACCATCAATGTGGCTAATAGACTGTTTTTAAAGCTTCTTTTGGCTATTTTTGCTAAATCCAGCATGGATTTGTCTCCTGTCAATAAGACATTAAGGTTAACACCCCCGCAGCCTATTTGCTCGATAATTCGAGGGTATCCAAGTGAGAGAAAAATGAAGTCGATTCTAAATATTGCCGCCTATTTATTTGTCAGCCTAAATGTGACTTGCCAGCACTTCGCGCCAAAATGCTGGACGAATGGAATACACACCAGCTCAAAGGCACCATCCTACTAACAGGTGAAGGCATCAATCTGTTCCTGGCCGGCAAGGCGGATGAACTGCGTGGCTTTCTAGATTGGTTGCGCATGGACCCCCGCTTTAAACCCCTTGAGGCAAAAGAGAGCTGGTCTGAGGATCAACCTTTCAAAAAATGCTGATCAAACTGAAAAATGAAATCATCTGCATGAATCACCCGGCGATTCGCCCAGAAGAGGGTCGCGCTAATTTCATTAGCCCTAAAAAATTACAAGAGTGGTTAGATCGTGGCACTGATGCTTGAGGTCGCCCTGTAGTCATGGTGGATACGCGCAATGCTGTTGAGGTCGACTACGGCACTTTTGAAAATGCTTTGCATTTCAATATCGAAAAGTTCACGGAGTTTCCCGCGGCTATCTCGGCACATAAAGAAGAATTAGCTGATAAAACGCTGGTGAGTTTTTGAACCGGCGGGATTCGCTGCGAAAAATCAGGCCTATATATGCGAGAGATTGGCATGCAGCACAGCTACCAACTAGAAGGTGGGATTTTGAAGTATTTCGAAGAGGTTGGCTCGGCTCATTACCAGGGTAGCTGCTTCGTCTTTGACGAGAGAGAGGCTCTTGAGCCAAACCGCGATTCCATCCCTGTAGAGCGCTCTATTCAAAAAAAACTGAAGGCTAATGCAGTCTAAGCAGAACCCAGGCCATAAATGAATTAACACGCTGTACAAAATTAATAAAAAACAATAATGCGGACTCGAGACATGTCTAAAACAATTAATCGGCAAAAGCCGATTTTTTTGTCATCCCTACTCTTTGCATTACTGGGAATGACAATCACCCTAAACTCCCAATCACAAAGTGCGGCCATCCTCTATCCAGTAAAGCCAATCAAATTGATTGCGCCAGTGGCGGCTGGTGGCGGTCTAGATAACATTGCCCGTGCTGTTGCGGCAAAACTTTCCCGCCCAATTGGCCAAACAGTGGTTGTGGAAAACATAGGTGGCGGAGGTGGATCAATCGCTTCACAAGCAACTGCAAAAGCCCCGGCGGATGGCTATACCCTCATGATTGCGTATGTTGGCACACACGGCACCAATCCCGCTGTGCGTAAATTGCCTTATGACGCCCTCAAAGATTTCACACCCATCGGCATGATTGGCGCGACGCCCAACGTCCTCATCATTAATCCTGATTTGCTAATCAAAAATTTCAAAGCGTTTGTAGATTACGCAAAAAAGAATCCCGCTAAGTTAAGCTATGGTTCCGCAGGTCCAGGCACATTGACCCACCTTGGCATGGAACAGCTAAAGTTAGCGGCCGGCATATTTATGGTGCATGCACCCTATCGCGGCGTAGGCCCTGCTTATACGGATTTATTGGCTGGCCAAACTCAAGCCATGTTCCCAACTTTATTTACAGCGCTCCCCTACATCATCACCAATCGCGTTCGCAGTCTAGCGGTTACTGGCTCAAAGCGCAGCATCGCCGCTCCCAATATTTCCACCTTCAAAGAGTTGGGTTACAGCGGGTTTGATGGACAATGATGGTACGGCTTAGTTGGCCCGGCAAATTTACCGCCTGCCATCACAGCAAAGCTAAATACCGAACTCAACAAAGTTCTCGCATTACCAGACTTCTTAGAAACAATGACCAATGAAGCGATGACTTTAATGCCAATGACACCACCTCAGTTTGCCAACTACATTAAAGAAGATATCGCGCGCTGGGCCAAAGTTGCCAAAGATCGCAATATTGAAATTGATTAAATTTTTACGCGCCTTTTTCTAAAAAATATTTCCCACCCATTCACAGGGACTTTTTTTATATGTCTCACGCTATCGCCGCAGCAGCTGATCTCAACGCCCCACCAGCAACTAAAATTTTGGCTGAGTTTGTGCATGCTCACCCAAGTCAAGGCTGGACCCCAGCAGTTGAACATGAAGCTCACCGCACATTTTTACACTGGCTTGGTTGCGATATTGGCGCAGCTAACCATGAGAGCGTGGAATCTTCATTGGCCGCTATTCGTGAATTTCAACCTGCGCCACAAGCCACCATTCTGGGTCGCAAAGATAAAGTGGATATGGGTGGCGCCGCTCTTATAATGGCATCAGCTCGCACACATTCGACTTTGATGACACCCATCTCAAAACGGTGATTCATCCAGCAGGCCCAGTAGCTTCAGCGATCTTAGCCCTTGGGGAGCAGATCGGTGCCAATGGTCGCCAAATGATCGACTCCCTCATCCTGGGAATTGATGTGGCTTGCCCTGTAGGCAATGCAATGTATCCAGATCACTACCATCGTGGCTGGCACATCACCGACTCCACTGGTATGCTAGGATCTGCCGCCGCATGCTCCCGCCTAATGGGTCTTGATCTACAAAAAACAACTAGGGCCTTAGGTATTGCCGCCTCACAACCCGTAGGTATGCGCGCACAATTTGGCACGATGACCAAACCGTTTCATCCGGGCGGCGCAGCACGCGCTTGTCAACTTTCCGCCTTATTAGCAAAGCATGGATTCACAGCAAGCCCTAAAGCACTCGAAGCTGGTCTTGGCTATATACAAACTGTTTCCACTAAATACGATTGGTCAGAAATTGATCGCGCCCTAGGCAAGTCGTTTGAAATTTCCCTAAACACCTACAAGCCTTTTGCTTGCGGCATTGTGATTCACCCAGCAATTGATGCCTGCGCCCAATTACGCGCCCAGGGAGTGAAGGCGGATGAAGTGGAGCGCATTGAACTACGCGTTCATCCGCTGGTGCTGGAATTAACTGGCAAGAAAACACCTAAAGATGGTTTAGAGGGCAAGTTCAGCGTTTATCACGGCTGCGCAGTGGGCTTAATTTTTGGCCAAGCTGGCGAAGGTGAATACGCTGACGAGATCGTAAACCGCCCTGACGTGGTGGCATTACGCGCCAAAGTTAACGCCACTACCGATTTAGCGAAGCTTCTGTTGACGTTACAGCCTTCTTAAAAGATGGCAAAGAAGTCCACATCTTCGTTAAGAATGCGATCGGCTCTGTTGAGAATCCAATGAGTGACGCGAACCTGGAACAGAAGTGCACCAGCGTGGCTGAACCCATCATCGGTAAAGAGAAAACCCCGTCAACTGATTTCCGCACTCTGGAAATTAGGACAAGCATCCGATCTCACACAAATCCTCAGTCTTTGCGCTCCTGATTAATTTCACTTGAAAGTTTTTTTCATCTATGGCTTCATTACCAAATATCGTTGTTCTTGGCGACTATGAGCGTGCACTACGACGATTTTCTAACTGGGATAAGTTGGATCAACAAGCAAATCTCACTATCCATCACGAGCCTTTGCGTGATGAAGCGCCATATGAAGTAGTCAAAGATGCGGATACGATCGCCATCGTGAGAGATCGCTCCCCTTTTAATGAGGCGATGATTGCGCGCTTACCGAAGCTTAAATTTTTAATGTTTACCGGTGAGCGCAATGGACCTCTCGAAGCATCAGCCCTGGTTTCTAGAAACATTCCTATGGCTTGCACACCTGGCGGCCTCTCCAAAGCAACTACAGCGGAGCTCACTTGGGCATTAATTTTGGGTGCAGCCAAACGCTTGGTGGAAGAAAACAAATTGATTGCTTCTGGTGGATGGCGCGATGCGCTATCTCTCCTACCAATGCTCTCCGGTGAACGCCTGGGCATTATGGGCTTGGGCGCTATTGGCAGCCGAGTAGCTCGCGTTGGCGCCGCATTTGGCATGGAAGTGGTCGCCTGGAGTCCACGCATGACACCGGAACGCGCTGCTGCAGAAAACGCCAAAGCCGTGAGTCTAGAAGAATTGCTCAAAACCTACAAAGTGGTATCGATGCATTTAGTAGCCGGCCCCGGAACCAATGGCCTGATTAGCGCAGACCAATTAGCGCTCATGCGGCCTGATTCGATTTTAGTACACACCTCTCGCGCGGCATTGATTAATATGACCGACCTACAAAAAGCATTGGCTGCAGGCAGACCGGGCCAAGCTGCAGTGGATGTATTTGATGTTGAACCTCTCCCAGAAAAAGATGCACTGCGTAACATCCCCAATCTTCTAGTCACTCCTCACCTTGGATTTATTGCTGAGCCTATTTTTGCTACATTCTCTAAAGGCATCACCGAAACCCTGGAAGCATGGCTAGAAAATAAACCAGCGCCCCATCCCTTTCAACCACAGTAATTCTTTTTTTTATTCATGCATGCAAGCGATAACACTAACCCCCAAACAATTATTTATTGGGTTTAGCAAGATCGGCGTGTCTGGATTTGGTGGCGTACTTCCTTGGGCGCGCCGTACGATTGTTGAGCAAGAGAAGCGGCTCAGTCCTGAAGAATTCAGTGCCATGCTAGGCATTTGCCAAATAGTTCCAGGACCTAAGATCGTTAATTTAGGTGTTTGTGTAGGCAGTCGTTTTGCGGGCGTGCCAGGCGCTATCGCTGCGGTGCTCGGCTTATTGCTGGGTCCTGTGGCGATAGTCATCCTATTAGGCATTCTCTATGAATACTTCAGCTATATGCCGATTGTTCAAGGTCTGCTTCGAGGCATCTCCGCAGTCGGAGTGGGTCTTATCGCCAGCACTGGTTTCAAAATGATGCATTCAGAATTAAAATACCCTCCTATGCTCTCAGTCATCATCCTGACTGTTTTATCGGCAAGCTATTTTCATTTGGGCTTAGGCTTGGTGGTTTTATTAGCGTCACCATTAGCATTTTTTCTAGCATGGAAGAAGGTAAAGAGATGATTGGTACTCTTGTTAGCTTTTTTGAAACTCTCTGCCTTCTCTTTGGTGGCGTTTGGAGGCATCAATGTGCTCCTTCCCGCTCTATATGACCTCTCCGTAAATCAAGAGCATTGGATTCATAGCCAAACATTCGCGGATTACTTCGCGATTGCCCAAGCTGCGCCCGGACCAAATCTCATGACCGTTACCCTGATTGGGTGGAAGGTGGGTAGCGTTGTCGGTGCGGCAATCGCCACAATAGCGATTGCGTGGCCATCTTCGATCATGATCTATTTCTTGCAGCGCTCAATTTTGGGCATACGAGACATTCAAAAACAGAAAATGATTCAGGCGGCGGCCGGCGTTCTAGCAGTTGGCTTAGTCCTATCCGCAGCGTGGGGGATCGCCCTGCAGATTAATAGCGGCACAGCTGCTTATTTATTGACCATTGGTACGATTGTGATTACTGTATTTACACGCTGGCATCCGCTTTACCTCATTGCAATTGGCGGAGCATTGGGTGTCTTAGGATTTATTTAAACAGATAGCGGAAAAGATATGAAATTGATTCAAAACTCCACCATTTTTCTAGTGAGCTTGCTCACTGTTTTCTGCGGCACATCTTTTGCGCAAAGCAATTAACCAGCTAAACCTGTTAACTTTATCGTGTCTTATGGTGCTGGTGGTAACGCTGACTCAAGAAGTCGTCAAATCGCACAGACAATGAGCGTCCTCTTGAAACAACCGATTGTGGGTGATAACAAACCAGGCGCTGGCGGCAACATTGGCACCGAAGCCATTGTTCGAGCTGCGCCAGATGGCTACACCATTGGCATGGGCAATTTCGCGCCAATGGCGGTGAACAAAACACTTTTTGGTAATTTGCGATACGACCCTGAAACTGATTTAACACCCATCATCTTGATTGAAAAAGGTCCCCTAGTTTTAGTGGTCAACTCCAACTCCCCTTATAAAACAGTTCAAGATATTGTTCCGGCCGCAAAAGCAAAACCCGGCACCCTCACATTCTCCTCCGGCGGGATTGGTGGTAGCCATAAACTTTCAGCGGAACTATTTGAAATGAATGCTGGCATTTAAATGATTCATGTGCCCTATACGAGTGGCTCAGCTGCCTTAACCGACCTCATGGCTGGTAACGTAGACCTGATGTTTGATCAAATGTATTCCGCGGTACCCAGCATTAAAGCCGATAAGATTCGTCCACTTGCTATCACTAGCAAAAAGCCCTCCCCCCCCCTGCTTCCTAATGTTCCAAGCTTTTCAGAGTTAGGCTATCCAAAGGTTGAGGTTCTGAATTGGCAAGGGTTGATTGAGCCTAAGGACACACCAAAAGCAATTATTGATAAATGAAATCCGACTGCAAATGAGGCGCTTAAAGATCCCCAGTTGCGTGACCTCATGTTGTCACAAGGCAATGAAATTGGTGGAGGTAGTCCAGCCGACTTTGCCTCTCTCATCAAAGCGGAGGTATCTAAATGGAGTGCTGTTGTCAAAACAGCCAACATCAAACCAGAGTAAAAAAATAAGGGTACAAGAACAAAGGGGCCTAGGCCCCTTTTTTATGTGATAGCTTGGTAAGTCAAAATACCTAAAAAAGTGAGAACGAGAGAGCCAACTAAGTTTAAAAGAGCAGTACCCAGCGCCCAAGTAAATTCACCACGCTGCATAAAACCTACTACCCAGAAAAACTAGAGAAAGTAGTGAGACCGCCCAAAAAGCCAGTCACTACCAGCAATTTCCACTCGGGCGAGAGATGGGGGGTTATTGCCAAAAAATGCTACCGCAATGCCAATCAAGTACCCACCAACCATATTCGAAATAAAGGTGCTCAAAGGTAGTGAAGATGCTGCACCCACAGTGAGAAAATTAAAACCCGCTCTTAGTAAGGCGCCAAACCCTGCTCCAAAAAAGATTGCAAAGATAGGTAGCCACATAATCCGCTCTTTATTAAATGGAAAAACACAGCATACTGATAGAACCCATCTCGATCCCATCCGTAAATACCTTTGCTTGCTCGCCCTCATACTGCAGAGCCAATGTATACAAAGCGGGCCAGTAGTGTTCTGCAGTCGGGATCGATAAATGAGCGGCTTCACCATAGCGCTCCCAATCAATTAAGGGCCCATGATGATTTGCATTTATTTTTGCACTGAAAAACTCATTAAAGTCTTGTGCCCATGGGTAAGGTTGAGCGTCATCCTGCCAACGAATGGTGCGCAAGTTATGCACCACATTGCCGCTCGACAAAATGAGAATATTTTCATCACGTAGTGGGCGGAGCTGTTTAGCAAGCTCGTAATGCTCTCGCGCCGATATCGATCCATCTAAACTCAGCTGCACTACCGGCACATCCGCATATGGATACAGATATTTCAGGACAGACCATGCGCCATGATCAATGCCCCATTCATTCTCTTCGAGCACCACCGGGACATTTAATAATTCTTGGACGCGATCAGCCAAAGCGGGACTGCCTGGCGCAGGATATTGAATATCAAAGAGCGCTTGCGGAAAGCCGCCGAAATCGTGAATCGTTTTGGGTTTATTCATTGCGGTAACCCATACTCCGCGGGTTACCCAATGCGCTGAAATCACCAATATTGCGTCAGGACGATTAAGTGATTTTCCTAGAGCAGACCATGCCGCTGTATAGCGGTTTGGCTCTATGGCATACATCGGACTGCCATGGCCAGCGAATACCGCAGGTTGGCGATGGCTAGTCATTTAATGCTAATTAACCGAATACGTAACACGTATGAGCCGCAACCAAAGCAAACAAAATAGCCAAGCTTGTAGCAGCTCCGAACATCACGATCAATGTAATGATCTTTTTGTTGATTTCTTCTTTTGATTCGTTATGCCATTCGTTCATGCTAAATCCTCTGTAAACACATTAATGCATAGGGATAATTATCCACTATCGACCGCGACCTGCCTTGCGCATCATGCCCTTTCCGCCACCAAACCCCGCCTGAGGCCTTCCAGCTGGACCAGATGGCCCTTTTGGAGCGGGTGGACGCGCCGGTGGCTTGGTAATAGCCGCCTTTACTGGGGTTTTTGAATCGGGTTTCTTTTCGTCAGTCACTTTAAGCTCCTATGGATATCATATATTGCCATGATTACTGACTATTCTATCCAAGCTGTCGCAATTAATGCGATTCCCCTAATTTTCGCCATCACCATCCACGAAGCAGCCCATGGTTACGCTGCCCGCAAATTTGGGGATAACACAGCCTATATGCTGGGACGGGTCAGCCTAAACCCAGCCAAACATATAGACCCCGTAGGAACCATCTTGATTCCACTGGTCTTAATGCTGACGGGATCCCCTTTTTTAGTTGGATACGCCAAACCAGTACCCGTGAACTTTGGCCGCCTCAGAAACCCCAGACTTGACTCAATCTGGGTTGCTTTGGCAGGCCCGGGATCGAATTTCATCCAAGCTCTTATATGGCTGACTCTTTTAATCCTATTGGTGGGGTTCGGTGTAAACGAGAAATTTCTAATCTCAATGTCACAAGCGGGCATTACTTGGAATCTAGGCTTACTCGTATTTAATCTATTTCCCTTGCCTCCTCTAGACGGTGGTCGCGTTCTGGCAAGCCTGCTTCCCGCACGCCAATCTATTGCCTTGGGCAAAGTAGAGCCCTGGGGCTTTTTTATAGTTTTAGGACTGGTATTCACAGGGGTGATAGGCGCCTTATGGATAAACCCCTTGATGAACTTCTTTGAATGGCTCATTCTTTTACTAACAAGCCCCTTAAGAATGATTTTTTAAGCCCAGCAGAAATCAATATTGTGAGATATCATGTGCTCAGCAGTCCCACTTTATCAAAGGAGAGTCGTCATGAAACTTCAAAAAGTTGCTATCGGCGCAGCAGCATTCCTAGCATTCAACGGAACTGTATTTGCGCAATTTCAAAATGCGGAAAAAGCTGTTGACTATCGTGAAAGTGTTTTTACGGTGATGGCCACCCACTTTGGACGCATTGGCGCGGTAGTGAAAGGTGAAGCGCCCTACAACAAAGATGAGGTCGCAAAGAATGCCGCGATCGTAACGATGATGTCCACACTCCCATGGCAAGCGTTTGGCCCCGGAACAGAAGGTGGCAAAGCAAAGCCTGAAGTATGGTCAGATAACGCAAAGTTCAAAGCCGCTGCAGATAAAATGCAATTGGCTGTAATGGGCCTAAATAAGGTCGCCCAGTCTGGCGATCTAGAGAGCATCAAGAAATCATTTGGCACAGCAGGATCCACCTGCAAAAGCTGCCATGATGATTTCAAGAAAAAATAAAGAGTTACTTAGTCATGAAGTAACCTACGACTACAGCGATTAGACTTAAAAGCAGCAAAGCAAAAGTACGCTGTAGCACTCCATCCTTGGAGGCGAGACCCAAGTCGGAAGGCAAGTAATGAACCTCCTCGCTTGGGTCAATTTCTTTATCGCCACTGATCATGGGCTTGATGAGATTTTCACCTTTAAATTTTTTGTAAAACCAAATTGCCGCGACATGAATCGTAATCAAGGTGTAGATCACGACTTGAGTGCCCTCATGAATTTCGGATAAAAACGAAACTACAGAGCTAGACGCATACTTCGCGAAAGGCCCTTGAAAAGCTACCTCATCATCTACAAATAAACCCGTTATCACTTGCACACTCAAAACAAAGAGCAAGGCAAACACAGATAAGGCACCTATTGGGTTATGCCCAAGCGTGCGAGGCGACTTTCCTTGTAGATATTGAAGAATAGATTTTTTAGTGGGCAAGAAAGAAAGGAAGCGTGCATGGGTAGAACCAACAAAACCCCAAACTATTCGGAAGATCAACACAGTCAAAACGCTATAGCCAAAATAGGCGTGCCATTGAATCGCATTACCACCAAGATTGACGCTAATACAGCTACCAATAATGCATAGCACCAGAAGCCAGTGAAATAAACGGATTGGCAAATCCCATACGCGAATCATTTTCTTCATCCTTACAGGATAACTCGCTTTTCCCGTAAAATGGAGGGAATTCATGAATCCTGGCAAAGCCTTTAGAACTCTACTGCTGTACCGCATTGGCGCGACACTCAGCTACCAAATTACGATGGTGGCGGTAGGGTGGCATCTATACGAAATCACGAATAGCGTTGTCTCCCTTGGTCTTGTGGGCCTCGCAGAACTCATTCCTTACTTCGCACGCGCACTCTTCTATTCCGGGCATGCAGTCGATCACTACTCTCGCAAATGGATAGCAGCAATCGCCTGCATCACTCATATCGCGGTAGCTTTATTTTTGACGGTCATAGCGCTGGACTGGGTTGCTCCACCGGTACCATTGATCTACACGGCAGTTGCGTTGATTGGGGTTGGTCGCGCCTTACTCAGACCTTCTTATCAAGCGCGTTTTGGGCAAATTATTCCAAGAGATCAATTACCTCGTTACACGACATATGCCTCATCCGCTTTTCAGATTTGTGTTGTGGCTGGCCCTGGACTAGGCGGCCTGATGATTGGCTTTGCCGGCCTCGAATGGACTTACCTACTCGCCGCTTTTTGCGGGGCTATCGGTTTATATGGAATCACTTTCATTACCGCCGCTCAAGAAAAAACGGGTAATTTATGCGGTCACTTTCTGAAAAGTTTTTTGAGGGCTTTCATTACGTCAGAAAACATGAGCTCATCTTGGGAATCATGGCGCTTGATATGTTTGCCGTTCTCTTTGGTGGCGCAGTTTCTATTCGTCCGGCTTTTGTTAAAGAAGTGCTCAACTTAGGACCCGAAGCCCTCGGTATATTGCGCGCCGCCCCAGCCGCAGGGGCAGTGATTACCGGCATCTATTTAGCTCGGCGACCTATCCTCACAGATTCAGGAAAACATCTCCTGATTTCAGTTGCGGGATTTGGCGCCGCTGTTATTACTTTTGGGATCTCCAGCAATTTATGGCTATGCGCCTTTTTTCTATTTATCTCCGGCTGTTTTGACTCCGTATCAGTAGTGATTCGCGGTAGCATCATGCAGCTCACCACTCCAGATCATATGCGCGGCAGAATTAGCGCTATCAATGGAATCTTTACTGGCTCCTCGAATGCGTTGGGCGCGCTTGAATCTGGTATTGCGGCTAGCATGATGAGTTTAGTACCATCCATCGTATTTGGTGGGGTAGCAACGATCGCTATCATTTTAATCACGTATCGCCTCGCCCATCCCCTAAGCAAGTTACACCTTAACGATATTTCCTAAAACGAATTTCTTCGATTTACATCTTGCCGCTACTCTTTAATTTCCGACAAGTCCTTCTGAATAATCTTCAATCTAGCGCGTAACGTGTCTTGATAGCGCTCACGCTCCACTTTAATAGATTCCGCAGTCCACGTAAAAAATCCTTCGCCGGTTTTCATACCAAACTTACCGCTAGCAATACGTTCGCTTAAGCATTCCGCAATCGTCGGCGAGTTATTCAAGGTTGGATAAATAGTTGCGCCGCCCGCACCATGCACCTCCAGGCCCGCATGGTCTCTTTGCATCGCAGGACCTGCCGCTATATAGCGAAAGCCAAAGCCAAAACGCACCGCCTTATCAATATCTTCGAGCGTGCAGATACCGGCATCCACCATCGCAAAGGCTTCACGCGATAAGGTATGTTGCAAACGATTCGCCAGAAAACCAGGGAGATCTTTTTTCACAGTGGCCGGCACCATGCCGCAGGCAGTCATCAGTCGCGACAGACTTTCGCCAACCATCGGCGAAGTTTTCTCATCATAAACCACCTCAACACAAGGCACTAAATGCGCTGGCATAAAGAAATGCAAGCCAATCATGCGAGCGGCCGTCTTTAAACCGCTTGCGATTTCGCTGATGGGAAAGCTGGTGCTATTACTTGCCAACACCGCCTCCGGCTTTGCATATTTTTCCAGCTTGGCAAACAATTCACCCTTAATGTCCAAACGTTCTGGTACACACTCGATTACCAAGTCGATATCCGACCAATCGACCTCTTCCAAGGAGCCAGCAACAGAGAGAAAATGAATGCGATGTTCGTATCCAAGCTCAGTCATCGTGTTGGAAAAGTAATCAGACAGAAGGGCGCGTCGCCCAGTGGTTGACTCTACCACCTGGACTGCGCAACCGCCTCGCGCGCAAACGGCTGCAACGTCTGCACCAATCGTGCCAGCACCAACAACTACTACCTTAGTTTCGGCCGGGGTAAATAACATGAATACCATCCTAAAGGGGTGCAGACTTTTTCTGAAAAATCCTCTTACAATGGGATCATTATTTCAATAAAAAAGTTAGTGGGACATGATCCCCGTCAATTCGGTGCTACAGGTCGGCCATTTCCCTGAAATTATGCAGACTGAAATTAATCGACGCTTCACTCCCGTTTATCACCCCAATCCAGACGCTCCAGCGCCCGCTGGAAACTTTCAAACAATTCTGATTCGCTCCAATACCAAGCTTCCAGAGGCCTTAGTTCAACAAATCCCAAGCATTCGTATGGGTAGCTACCTGTGGAGTGGGTTATGACAATCTGCTTTTAGGCTATTTAAAGTCAAAAGGCATCAAAGCAAGCAATACACCTGGCGTCTTAAATGATGCGGTCTGCGAGCTTGCGAGAGGGATGATGTTTGCGCTACTGCGTCAGATTCCTGAGGCTCAGGAATACGTGAAAAGTAGCGCATAGTCAAAATCGCCATTTAGATTAACCACCACCCTTGCCGGCAAGCGCGTGGGTATCGTTGGCCTGGGTCGCATTGGACAGGACCTAGCTAAGCGCCTAGAGCCCTTCAAAGTCAGGATTGCTGATTCAGGACCCAATCCGGAACCTTTGCCTTATACCTACTATCCAAATGTGACGGAATTGGCGGAAGATTGCGATGTCTTATTTTTGGCCTGTCCAGCCACACCAGAAACAAACCAGATGATTAATGCGAAAGTGCTGGAGGCGCTGGGTCCGGATGCTTACTTAATCAATATTGCCCGCGGGAGCGTAGTTGACGAGAGCGCTCTTTCTTTTATATGCGCTGCAACATAAAAAGATTGCTGGCGCCGCTTTAGATGTTTTTTTAAAATGAACCTAACCCAATTCATGCATTTTTAACGCTTGATAATGTATTGTTAACTCCACATATTGGAAGTGCTGCATCGGAAACACGAATAGCCATGACCAACTTAGCTGTAGATAATTTAGAAGCCTTCTTACAACAAACACTTCCATCGGAAGTGAATAACTAAAAAAAACGGAGCCAGTATGACGATTTCTTTGCACCCATCCACTTTACCTGCGGTGCTCTCCCCTGTAATTACCCCATTTAAAGCAGATGGCAGCCCAGACGCTCCAAAATTATTAAAGCAATGCCAGTGGCTTGAAGCCAATGGTGTTAGTCAAGCCATCTGTGGCACCAACTCAGAAGCCAACTCGATGTCCGCGCCACAAAAAATGAGCACTCTCACCGCATTGATTGAGGGTGGCTTAAATCCAGAGCACCTCATTCCCGGTACTGGCGCCACCTCCATTGATGCGACAGTCAGTCAATATGACACGTCATGCGGTAAATCACAAATGCGCAGGCGTTATTAATGTTGCCACCTTTCTACTACAAAGATGTTTCAGATGATGTGCTGTTTGCCTACTTTTCTGAGGTCATCCAAAAAGTGGATAGCGCGGCACTACAGAGTTATATCTACAACATTCCCCTTGTCACCAAAATTCATTTAAGCCTCTCTTTGCTTGAGCGTTTAGCAAAAGAATATCCAAAGACCGTTGTAGGCATGAAAGACAGCTCAGGTGATTGGTCATATACAGAATCCGTCATTAAATTATTAGCTCCTCATGGTTTCCGCGTCTACGCCGGTAGCGCAGTATTTTTGATGCGCGCTCTGCGCGCTGGTGGTATCGGCTGCATTTCCGCAATCGCCAATATCAATCCCAAAGCAATTGCTGATTTGGCGGCCCACTGGAGAGAATCTAATGCCGATGAGCGTCAAGCGGCTCTAGATCAAGTGCGCAACGTATTTGCTAAGTATCAAATGATGGCCGGTATGAAGACAGCGGTCGCGCATTACAGTAAAGACCCTGAATGGCTCAGCGTGCGCCCACCACTCATGCAATTAAGCGCCGAGCAACAAGCGCAATTACTAAGCGAGCTCCAAGCGATTCATTTCAGCATGCCAGGGCTGTAATTTAACAATATAAATTCATTAGGAGATAACAATGAAATTACTTAAAGTCATCGCCTTATCACTAAGCCTTCTTTGCGCGAGCGTCAGCGCTCAAAATATTTCCATTGCAACTGGCGGTACTGGTGGCGTCTACTACCCAATGGGTGGTGGCCTCGCTTCGGTGCTCTCCATCAAGGTTCCCGGAATGTCCGCCACAGCGGAAGTGACTGGTGGCTCAGTGGATAACTTAAACCTCATTGGCACAGGTAAGCCTTATGTTGGCTTTTCTATGGCTGATGCGGCCAAAGATGCTCAAGTGGGTGAAGGCAAGTTCGCCGGCAAAAAAGTAGATCTGCGCACCTTAGTGGTTCTATATCCAAATCTCATGCATATGGTCACAGTGGACTCTACCGCCATCAAAACCATGAAAGACCCGAAGGGCAAACGGATTAGCACTGGCGCTCCGGGTAGCCCGACAGAAGTGATGGCGTTTCGCTTGCTAGAAGCTGCGGGTCTTGATAAAGACAAGGATGTAAAGCGTGAGCGTTTAAGCGTAGCTGAATCAGTGAACGCTGTGAAAGACCGCAAGATTGACGCTTTTTCTGGGTTGGTGGCTTACCAACCGCCGCAGTCACCGATTTAGCCAATAGCCCAGGCATGAAAATTGTCAAGGTTGATACTTCAGATGAAGTGCCCATCATGAATAAGAAATATGGCAACTTATATTTCTCCACAGTCATACCTAAGGCAATGTATAGCGGCATGGCTAAATACAATAAAGTGGCGGCTGTAGCCAACATCTCGGTTGTCAATGCCAATATGCCAGATGAACAAGCGTACAAGATTGTCAAAACGATGTTCGACAATAGGCTGGATTTAGTTCGTACCCACCAGGAATACATGAATGTCAGCCTAGAAAATCAAAAAGTAAAATCAACTCCAGTTGATTTTCATCCAGGCGCCCTGCAGTACTGCAAAGAA
Source organism: Polynucleobacter necessarius (assembly GCF_900095215.1). Lineage (NCBI taxonomy): Bacteria > Pseudomonadati > Pseudomonadota > Betaproteobacteria > Burkholderiales > Burkholderiaceae > Polynucleobacter > Polynucleobacter necessarius. Next base: position 1,247,234 of record NZ_LT606949.1, read on the forward strand.
AAGAACGTCAAGGTCAATGAAGTCTGTTTTACATAAAGTGGTGAGTTAATCTCACCCCTTGTGCTTTAAAGTAGCGCATAAATATACATAAATAGCTTGAGACATGAATCAAAACGTTATCGATAACGAAACCCAAGAAAAATTAGACGCCTTCATCACACAAGAAGAGGGCGACTCCAATGATTACAAGGGGGTACTAGCCAAGTTCATCACACTCGTTGCGGTAGGCATGTCTTTGTTCCATCTTTATGCCGCTTACTCCATCATTCCAACACAGCAACTGCGCGTAATTCACGTTGCCCTGGTCCTATTTTTGGTTTTCTTAAGCTTTCCAATCGCTGCTCGCTTTAAAAATCGCCTCATGATTTGAGACGTCTTATTCGCACTTGGATCCATCGCTATTGCTTATTACATTCTCAGCGGTGGCGATGATTTCATGGACAGAAATACCGCCCCCAACTCCACTGATGTGATGATTGGTATTGGTCTCATCCTGCTAATCCTTGAAAGCGTCAGAAGCACTAATGGCATGGTGCTGGTAACGGTTACCGTTTTGTTCCTGCTCTACGCATTATTTGGTAATTACTTGCCAGCGCCCTGGACTCACAAAGGCTATGGTCTGGATCATTTAGTAGGTGATATGTATATGACCATCGAAGCCATCTATGACACTGCGGTTGATGTCTCTGCAACGCTGATTATTCTCTTCACTATTTTTGGCGCCTTCCTGCAATTCACCGGCGCGGGAAAATTCTTTATTGATTTCTCATTTGCCGCGATGGGCGGTAAGTCCTCTGGAGTGGGCAGAACGATCGTGACGTCTTCATTTCTATTGGGTGGGCCATCAGGATCGGGTGTAGCTACTACCGTGACCGTTGGCTCAGTTGCAGCCCCCATGCTGGATAAAGTGGGTTACGAAAAAAATGCTGCAGGCGGACTATTGGCAGCCGGTGGTCTAGGCGCCATCATCTCGCCACCAGTACTGGGCGCAGCAGCATTTTTGAGTGCTGACTTTCTACAGATTTCCTATTTAGATGTGTTGCTCATGGCGACCATTCCAACCATTCTGTTTTATCTTGGCTTATTTGTCATGGTGGAAATTGATGTTCGTAAATATGGTATGAAGAATATTCTCTACCGGTGTATTGGCGATTGCTGCCACATGTGCTGGAGCTGGGCTTATTGTTGGCACAGTGACCTTGACAGGCCTTGGTCTGAAATTTAGCTCAATCGTCATTCAATATGCGGGCGGATCTCTTCTATTAACAACCATCTTTACTGCTTTAGTAGTTTGGGTAGTTGGTCTGGCTGTCCCCGTTACAGCCTCATACATTATTTGCGCAGTGATTGCCGCTCCCGCCCTCATTAATTTAGGCGTGCCAGTCTTTGCTGCCCATATGTTTATCTTCTACTATGCAGTTCTATCCGAGGCATCACCTCCAACCGCACTCTCTCCATTTGCGGCAGCAGCTATTTGCAAAGGCAATTCTTATAAGACGACTTTGCAAACTTGCAAGCATGTTGCGCCAGCTATTCTGGTGCCCTTTATGTTTGTGTTGGATCAGTCAGGCGTAAGCTTATTGTTCACGGCCTCAACAAATGCATTGGAGCAAGCTGATTGGATGCAACTTGCTTGGGTATCCTTTACCGCTGTTGTTGGCATTATCTATCTAGCTGGTGGACTGCAAGGTTGGTTCATTGAGAAAACCAAAATATTTGAGCGTGTCATTATGGTGATCTCCGGTGTCGCTCTGGCCTATCCATCCACAGAAGCGGACTTGGTTGGCTTTATTGGAGTTGGCGTAATACTGGTGACTCAAACAATCATGCACCTTAAGCTAAACCCGCGATCTTCCTAGAAAGACGCTTTTCTTAAAACAATAAAGCCCGCTATTGCGGGCTTTATTGTTAGATGACCGCTCAGTCTTCCTAGATTGGGCAATCTTGGTCCATGCAGCCTTGCCTGCGTATTTCTTCACAGCAGCCTCATCAAACTCAAACCACAAACCAGGCGTTTGATGCAATATCAAGTCACCATTTTTAAAGGTGAGTTACTTATTGATCAATTTACGGAAGTTAAGCACCTGGTCGTCTAAGAAGAATTCCACAAAACGCGCATTAGGGGTGGCAGCTACCAAAGGCGGATGTAGGTCATGCATCCAGTGCGGGCAAACCGTTACCCCTTTTAAGTCAGCATATGCGGAAATTCTTCTCCACTCAGCGATGCCGCCACAACCCGCGGCATCGGATTGCAGAATCGCGACGCCACCAGCATCAATTAACTCTCTAAAGCGCCAGCGCCCCACTTCCATTTCACCAGTAGCGACATTGATTTTAGTTTGACGCGCTAATGCAGCATGCAAATCAATCGCGTCCGGCGAAAAAGGTTCCTCAATCCAATAAGGGTTATAGGCTTCGAAGCGTCGCACGTACTCTAGAGCGATTGGTAAATCACGCCAGGCATTAGTGGCGTCCAACGTGAGCAGCACATCATCACCCACTGCTTTACGCGCAGCCTTAACGCGAGCTTCCTCCTCGGACGGAGATAGGCGACCCACCTTCATCTTGACTGTTTTAAAGCCCTGCTTTACATAGGACTCCATTTCTTTGCCTAATTTGGCTGGAGTCTTACCTTCTAAATAGTAGCCGCCACTGGCATAGGCAGGTACACGATCATCCATCACTGAGCCCAAATATTGATGAAGCGGCAAACCCACTGAACGCGCATTAAGATCCCATAAGGCGGTATCTAAAATAGAGATGCCACGCATTACCGCGCCTGTTCGACCTTGTAGAATGGATTCGTTATGCATTTCCATCCAAAGGCCTTAGCTGCGGTGACTATTCTGGCCAATTAATTTTGGAGCCAGTAATTGCTCGACCGCAATTTTGGCGATATCACCACCAGCGCTGCCGACATAACAAAAGCCAATGCCTTCGTTACCATCTTTGCCGCGAACTTTTACCATGCAGTAGTGACGCTCAGAAACAGTGCGAGCAGAAAATGAGGTGACTTTATCCAAAGGCACCGCCACAGAAGCAACTTGGATGGATTCAATAATCGGCATCTACACTCCTTAATCAAAAAATGATTGTATCTAGAAATTCCATTGCCAGCATAAGCCTGATTAAGGAATAATGACTACACTCCATTACGCAATAAATAGATTAAACAGGCTAATCATGAGTAAAGTAGTTGTCATCGGAACAGGCACAATGGGAGTGGGTATAGCCGCCGGATTTATAGCCAGCGGCGCAAATACTATCATCCTGGGCCGCAGCGCGGACAAGGCGTTGACCTGCCTCAATTCCGTTAAGGCATGCGCGGAATCTATGCATTCTGAATGGGGCAAAGACAAACTCCACATTACAGAGCGGCAGCATCGAAGATTGGCGCGACCGGAATGTGGTGGATTTAGTCGTTGAAACGGTTTCAGAACAATTGAAATTGAAACAAGAGATCTTCGCATTACTAGATCAACGGGTTTCCCCACATATCCGGATTGGCAGCAATAGCTCAGAATTTCCCATCAGCGATATTGCCAAAGGCTTGCCTAGCGCGCACCGCATGTTTAACACCCACTACTTTATGCCTGCGCACATCGTGCCACTAGTCGAGATTGTCGCCGGGCAACATTCCACCGGAGGATATTGACACAGCGGTTCGCTACAGTTTTGGATTGCGGTATGCGGCTGTAGGGCCCATGACCCAGAACGAAATTTCTGGGTGGGCAGGCATGACTCTGACTGCAAAATTAATCTACCCCTCTTTATCCAATATTGCCGATCCACCTAGTTGCGTAACGAGTTTAGTTAAAAGTGGCAAAACTGGCATTGCTAAAGGAGCAAGCTTTAGAACCTGGTCTACCGATGAAGCGGCTACAACCCTACGGAATTACGAACAAAGACTGAAGGCAGTCTTTGAAGTGCTTAAAGTAGCGCCAGACCAGGAGTAAATTCAATTTGCTGCAACACAGCATATTTATTCGGCAGCGCCCTCACATTATTAGATAATTGAGGGGTGAATAAAAAAGCATCTTTTAGCTCCCTGTTTACCAAGGGAGTCATCGTTTTATCTGGCTGCGCCTTTCTGAGCTCAACTCCGGTCTTAGCTTACGCGGCACAAGCCAAAAACAACCAAACCCAAAGTGCCAACCAGACGCGCAAGAAGGTGACTGTCCAGAGCACTAAATCGGTTGGATTTCAAGACAAATCGGCTGGAGCAGGCTCAAAGACCAATAGCATGAGCCTAAACCCATCCTTGTTTCAGCGTAAAGCCCCTGATGAGCTCATGCTGGATAGTGACGCGAATTTAGATTACCGTGTATCGCAAGGATGCCTACGACGCAATTTCAATGAAGACAATCTTCCAGCCAGTGTCGGCATCGATAACCGTCAATTTTCTGAGTTCTTTAAGAATCAGACCAAAACATTTTTTGATCATATGCGAGGTGATTGCATTCCCTACGCAGTGGCTTTTGGTAGTCGCAATCGTTTTGATTCACTTAGCATCATGAATAGCCCCATTCAAGATAGCAAAACTGAAGTGTGGACATTTACACCTTCAGCTGTTGGTGGATTTTTAATTCAACAAGATTACCTAAAAGATGAATCTAAACGATTGGCCGAGATTCGGATTCCCTTGAGAGATGTCTTGTACGATCCGCGCAAGGTTAGCGATCAGTTACCAGTTGAACTCGTTTGGGAATTAAATTCACTGATTAAGCAAATCTATCCGAAAGAAAATAATTCCATCGAAAATACGAATCGCGTGGTGCGCTTAATTGTGGACTTTGGTGATCGAGAAAAATGGGCGCAAATTCGGGCGGCGGAAATTATGGATCCGGTAAGCAAAGAAGTTTACGCAAACGCTTTTTGGCTAGAGCGCGACGACGTTCCAGGGGGCTTCTTCACCGGTTCCGGAGAATCCCTTGAGCGTTCCTTTTGGACGAACCCCTTAAGCTATCGCCGTATCTCTCGGGGCGTTGGCATGGTCAGAGCCTCCTCTAGCAAGCGGAGCAAAAGCCCTGCACCAACCACCAAGCCGGCTGCAACTACTTCAGCACCAGCATCAGCACCCAGACAGCGTTATCGCGCCCATATGGGAATTGACTACTCTGCACCGATTGGGACACCCATCTTTAGCGTTGCCAATGGCAGAGTAGCGCATATTGGTTACAGCGGTGCGTTTGGTAACTTGATCGTGTTGGAGCACCCAGGCAATTACCATACCTACTATGCCCACTTAAGTAATTACAACGTAGAGCTTGAATTAGGGAATGAAGTGCGACGGGGCTTAGAGATTGGTTATGTGGGCTCGACAGGAAGATCCACTGGACCACACCTGCATTTTGAATTAAGAAAGAATGGTATTTACGTAGATCCCTACGGCTCAAAAACTCAACTCGATTTATGGTCCATGCGCGATAACGAAAGTGGCCAACTCACTAGAGACATCCTTTTGCTGGGTAGTCCGATCAAATCCAATTAAGTAGACTATTGAAACACCTCAATTTCAATTTGCTGCAATAAAAAAGGGTCCTCTTGGACCCTTTTACTAAGTGGCAAATAATTAACCCAAGACTAGCACAGGCAGCTTTGAGTGAACGATGACCTCATGAGTCTCGCTGCCCAATAAGATACCTTTGATGCCAGTACGCTTATGGGATGCCATCACAATGACATCTGCCTGAGCTTTTTTGGCACCATCCAAAATTCCCTCGGATAAGTTTCTATTAGCAATATGAAGGCTTTTCACTTTCAGGCCAGCACCAAGTGCAGTCGTAGACTTCTTAAATACGTCTTTTGCGTAAGCCTCACATACTTTTGTATGCTCTTTTTGCGAGATTCCATATCCCATGGCGCTATCCGAATAAACCATAGGCGGCAAAGGATCGGAAACGTAAACAAGTGTTACCGCAGCCCCATCAGCTTTAGCAAGCGCAGCGACTTTTTTCAAGGATTTTCTGATGACATCCGAACCACCTACTGGCACCAATAAATGTTTAAACATAACCGCCTCCTTTAAATTGAACTACTTATCTACTGTTTCTATCATAATGCTTATTATTAGCCTATAAAAGAATAAAAGTAACTTAATTGCTCAAGAATTTCGCTATCTATATCTCATTCGGGGATGCGACCTATGTTTTTTGTCCTCAGCTATTTAATTCATTTGGCGGGCACAACCGCGCCCTTTTCGCTAAGGATGTTTTGGCTGGATTAACGGTTGGTGTGGTCGCCATACCGCTGGCGATGGCTGTTGCAATTGCTAGCGGTCTTAAGCCAGAAGCAGGGATTTTTACCGCCATTATTGCTGGCGGACTCATCTCCATGTTGGGTGGTAGCCGCATTCAAATTGGCGGACCAGCCGGTGCTTTCATTGTTATTGTTTATGGCATTGTCGAGCGTTATGGAGTGCCGAACTTATTGCTCGCTACCGCGATGTCGGGGGGTATTTTTATTTTTGATGGGCGTATTTCGTCTCGGGACGCTAGTGCGCTTTATTCCAATCGCCGTCATCATCGGATTCACTAACGGGATCGCTTTTCTGATTGGCATTTCTCAAATCAAGGATTTCTTTGGACTCCAAATTGAAAAAATGCCTGCTCAATTTTTTCAATCGATTCACACCCTCTATTTGGCGGCCAATACCTTTAACCCCATTGCACTTGGACTGGCCTGTGGAAGTCTTGCTTTACTCGTTCTCTGGAAGTTATTCCAGAATCCCCTAGGTTGGCTGTCACATCTGCCAGGAACGGTAGTAGCTATGGTTGTAGCCACTATCATTACAAGTATTTTAACTTTCCAGTAGATACTATTGACAGCCGCTTTGGAGGCATTCCCTCCGCCATACCCTCTTTTGAATGGATTCCAGTAAGCTGGGATAGTGCCCAGTATATGGTTACGCCTGCCATAACATTAGCGCTATTGGGGGCGATTGAATTTTTGCTCTGCGCACGGATTGCTGATGGCTTAATTCATGATCGCCACGACTCTAACCAAGAGCTCATGACCCAAGGCGTTGCCAACTGCACCGTTCCATTTTTTGGCGGGATGCCAGCCACTGGAACAATTGCCCGAACAGTAACCAATATAGAAAGTGGTGCTACCACTCCAGTTTCCGGAATTGTGCATGCGGCAACCCTACTGATCATCGTTTTATTTGGCGCACCTCTTGCCAAAAACATCCCCCTTGCCAGCCTTGCCGCAATCTTGATGTACGTTGCTTGGAATATGGGCGAGTGGAAAAAGTTTGTCGACCTCAAGCAGTTTCGACTGCCTTATCGCATTACCATCTTAAGCGTCTTTATTCTCACTGTTGCGTTAGATCTTACTATCGCGGTCGAAGTAGGCTTACTGCTCGCCTTCATTACCTTGATCTATCGTATTTCTAGCCTATCACGTTGCGAGCTTGCTTTGCCAAGTGACTTCCCAGGACTTCATAACCAACAAGGCCGTATTGATGCCTACCGTATTCATGGAGCCATCTTTTTCGGGGCAGTCAAACTACTAGAAAAGATTGAGGCAAATCTACCCACGCAAACTCTTTTGCTCGACTTGAAGAATGTGATCTACGTTGACACCTCTGGCATGGACACAATTATGGAGCTTGCGCACTTGTGCAAGATTCTCAACATCCGCCTGATCATTTGTGGATTAGCGCATCAACCCCTAGAGATGGCGGAACGCAGCGACTTTATTAGCACACTACCGCAAGATGCTTTCCACCCCGATCTTGCCTCAGGAATAGCGGCAGCGACATTTTAAGAAATACAGAAACCACCTTTTAACAAAGCCTCAGGCAAAGCCCAGGCGCGGTATAAAGCAAAACCACCAGCAATTAACAGAAGCGAAGCTTCCAAATATCTCACCCAAAGATACCGACCAAACTGAGTAAGATCTGCGGAAAATTTCGAGATCAATAGTAGATTGGGTAAAGTGCCCAAACCAAATGCCAACATCAGCGTAGAGCCAGTCAAAATATCTCCCGACAAAAAAGCGAGCGGTAGAACGCTATAAACCAAACCGCAGGGCACCAAACCCCAAAGCATGCCGCTAAACCAGCGTGAAGGACCACTAGCCAAACGACCTAGATGCTTAGCCCAATAGCTTGCCATTTTGGCACTGAGCCATTTACCCCAAAGCGGACCTTCTGTTTTGCCCACCCTCAGCAGATGAATGCCCAGCAGAATCAAGATAAACGAGGTAAGCGCAAATAAAGGGCGCTGGATTGGAATGAGATTTTGTTGCCAAACTACCACCCCGATAGCGGCGGCAATACCACCCAATATGAAATAGGTAGTCACACGCCCCAAATGCATGATCAACTGCAGGTAAAAAAAAGCGTTTTTTTTTGGCCTCAGAGGCATCTCTAGGGCAGCTGGACGCTCAATAGCAGCCGCGATACCACCACACATCAAGGCGCAATGCCAACGGCTCACAAGGGCGTCCAAAAAGACAGTGAATAACAGGCTAGTGGTTAGCATAAAGTCGACAGGTATAGGTGAAATCAATGATTTTGATATTAATAGAATAAACTGCTCGTATAGATCTCAGTAAATATGAATTACAAGCCTACCGACACCCCAACCAGCCAATGCTCAGCATGTGTACTGGATCAGTTTTGCCTTCCAGTCGGCCTAAGCAGTAGTGAAGTATCAAAAATCGATAGTCTAGTCAAAGAACGCCTTCACCTACAGAAAGATGAAAATCTCTATCGCCATGGCGACCCCCTCAGCTACGTATACAGCGTTCGCTTTGGCACACGCAAAACAGAATTCAGTCTGCAGGATGGTCGCCAGCAAGTCATCGGCTTTCATCTGCCTGGAGAAATTTTGGGTCTGGATGGAATTGGTGAGGGTCATTATCAATCTGATGCGATTGTGCTAGAAGAGAGTGAAGTCTGCATCATTCGTTATGCAGCTTTTGAAGATTTAGCTCGTCAAATTCCAGTTCTGCAAAATCAGTTTCATAAAATCATGAGTCGTGAGTTGACTCAAGACCAACGTCATCTACTCTCTCTTGGCACCATGCGCGCAGAAGAACGATTGGCGGCATTTTTATTAAGCCTTTCCCAGCGCTTAGCTGCGCGCGGCTATCTCAATAATGAATTTGATTTACGCATGAGTCGCAATGACATTGGTAGCTATCTTGGCATTCAGATTGAAACCGTGAGTCGTATGCTGTCTCGCTTTGCCGAATCCGGCTTAATTCAGATTAAACAGCGTCATATCAAACTGATTGATATGAATGGGCTATATGAGCTAGCGGGCATTCCAAATACGGATCGCCACGGCTGTGTCAGCGCGGAAATCCCAATCAAGTAAGCTTAAAAGCCGCGATCGATTGCCTTATTATCTGGCACCTCAATACCAGGCAATATATAGGCGGTAAGCGCACTTGAGACCGCGCAAAAAACCCAAATCGAAAAAAATCCAATGGTGTAAATTCCCTCATCTGAAATGTCAGGATGATGGCCAGAAAAATAGCAAATCTTGTGTATTTACCATGGTAAACAGCAGACCTTCCGCCATACCAGCCACCAAAAAGGATGGCCATAAAATCCAGATCAGTAGGCGGTACTTCATTTTTGCGCCTGCGCGTCTTTAAGCTGCTCTACTTTCAAACCCTGCTTCACAACGCCATCACGCAAAGGTTTATCGGCATACATATTAATTGCTAAATAGATAGTAATGATGCAACCAATCATCGAAACCGCAGGACCGCTGATGAGCAACCATGGCCACAATTGTTTAAACCAAGGTTTAGTAGTTTGCTGTTCTGACATAGACATCCTCTCCATTGCTCTTAGCTTAACGGGGAATAATAAAAGTTGATTTCTCTTCGCGGGTTCTAATAATTTCTTTATCACCTACGACTTCTTGTGCTGTTACATCACAATGAATTGGGTAATTACCAGAATTAGTTTGGCCAATAGTAGTACTGACTTTGATGGGCAACAATTGATTGCTTGCCGGTGCCACTTCAATTTCTTGGATTTCCTTGCCTTGCGAATTCAAAATTCTGAGATCATCCAGGCCCGTAGCCTTCACTCGCACCTTCATTGGATGCTCGGAGGCGTGCATAATTTGAATACGATAAATATTCTCAATGCGCACACCCTCAACCTCTCGAGCCAAAGCCCCACGATCCCGCATCACATCCACCCTTAATGGGTTGCGGGTCGCCAGGGAAACTAAAAAAAAGCGGAGGTGAGCACAGTAATAAAGGCCGTATAAATCAATACCCGCGGGCGCAAAATATGGCGGATAGCGCTTTGATTAGACTCTTTATTCTCAACTGCGCGCTCTGTCGTATAACGGATCAAGCCTTTCGGATAGTTGGCCTTCTCCATTACCTGATTGCAAGCATCAATACATGCACCGCAACCGATGCACATATATTGCAGTCCATCCCGAATATCAATGCCGGTAGGACATACCTGGACGCAAATACCGCAATCTACACAGTCACCCAATCCCAAAGCATTATGGTCAGCAGACTTACTGCGACTACCTCTTGGCTCACCACGCACTTTGTCGTAAGTCACCAAGAAGGTGTCTTTATCCACCATCACACTTTGGAAACGCGCATAGGGGCACATGTACTTGCAAACTTGCTCACGCATAAAGCCAGCGTTACCCCATGTGGCGAATCCATCAAAACACAACCAGAAGGTTTGCCATGGGCCGAGTGATAGGTGCAACAAAGACACGCCCAAAGTTTCAATCGGAGTAAAGTAACCAATAAAAGTAAAGCCCGTCCAGAAAGCGATTAATAGCCACAGAAAATGCTTTGTGATTTTTAAGCGCCGCTTGCGGAAACCCCATGGCCACTCTTCGCCATCGAAACGGATTCGGGCGAAGCGATCGCCTCCCACCTTACGCTAGATCCACATAAAGATCTCGGTATACACCGTTTGTGGGCACGCATAGCCGCAGAAAAGACGCCCAGCAACAGCCGTAAATAGAAATAACGCTAGCGCGGAAAGAATGAGTAAAAGCGTAAGGTAGATCACGTCCTGCGGCCAAAACACAAGACCAAAGATATAAAACTTACGCTGAATTAAATCGAAGAGTACTGCTCGACGGTCATTCCAACTCAACCATGGCAAACCATAAAACAATAATTGGGTTGCAAAGACAAGTATGAAGCGCCAGCGGGCAAAAAAGCCCGACACTGAACGCGGGTAAATCTTTCGCCGGACCTCGTAAAGAGACTCCTCAATAACTTCTATCGGAACGGGTTTTCCACCCGGCGAATTATCTGACACTAATATATCTGACACTAATAACTTTACTTACTTAGCTGCTGCTGGCTGTTTATTGTTGGATAAACCCCAAACATAAGCAGTCAGTAACTGAATCTTCTCAGGGCTCAGGACTTTATCTTGCGAAGGCATTTGTGCCATGCGACCTTTGGTAATGGTCTCAACAATGGTTGCCTCTGAACCACCATATAACCAAGATTTGTCGGTTCAATTCGGAGCGCCCAATGCGATATTGCCTTGGCCATCAGGACCATGACATGCAGCGCAATTGGCTTTAAACACGTCAGCGCCACGAGCCGCTTTCAAATCATCAGCAGGTAAACCCGAGAGGCTACGAACATAATTCGCCACATCGAGAATTTGCTTGCTATCCAATTGTGGGAATGGAGGCATTACACCAGCACGGCCATTAGTAATAGACGCTTTGATATTTTCAGGTGAGCCACCGTAGAGCCAATCACCATCAGTCAAATTCGGAAAGCCTTTAGAACCACCTGCATCTGAACCATGGCACTGTGCGCAGGAATTCAAGAATAAGCGTTGACCCATTTCACGCGCCTTTGGATCGGCGGCTACTTGCTCAACGTCCATCTTTACATATTTAGCGTAGACAGGCTTCAATTCATCATTAGCGCTAGTCATGAACTGCATTAAGGCGCCAGCCTGTTCATGGGCCTTACTAGCCCCCTGGTAATTGCCGATAAGTACCCATCCAAACCTATCAAAGCGATTGTTCCATTTGCCCCTGGTAGCGCCACAGACCAAATTGGGAGAGCCTGTGCCGCCAAGATAGCTGAATCCTTAGGTCAGCCAGTAGTCATTGAAAATAGACCAGGCGCTAATGGTTTGATCGGTGCAGACCTAGCGGCGAAATCCCCAGCCGATGGCTACACCTTACTTTTTGGAACAAACAGCACCAATGCGGCATTAAAAAGCTTGGTAAAGAATCTTCCATACAACCAAGATACCGCATTCACGCCTATCGGCTACTTTGGATCGGTACCACTCATTGTCGCCATCAATAATGATGTGCCCGCAACATCACTAAACGGTTTTGTTGCTCTTGCAAAAGCAGATCCTGGAAAAATGACTTTTGCTTACGCCAGCACATCACAACGCGTTTCCTCTGAAATGCTGGCAAATGCTGCCGGCATCAAAATGACTGGGGTTTCTTACAAGAGCAGGCCAAATGCAATGACTGATTTAATTGGCGGTCAAGTCAATATGTTTACTGCCGCCTTTGCCGTGACCTTACCTCAAGTTCGGGCTGGAAAAATTCGAGGGCTTACAGTGACTTCGCTTAAACGCTCCACCGCCATTCCTGCATTACCAACTGCAATAGCGAAAAATCCTCCGGACGATAAACAATCACGCTGATATTAGATCGATTAGCTTTATCACCGGTTCTAGCATGAGCAATCTTGTAGAGAGGTATGGTTTTTGACATTCCGTCTTCAGCCCCCAAAGAACTCATAAGATGCATGAACCAATTCTCGCGGGACAAAGCAAACCAAGGTATTCAAACGGGGTTTGAGACTTGTGCGCACCCCACCACCACCTGCCGGACCACAGGTATATAGCGCGGTTACCTCTCGAAAAACCCTCAAAGCCTGATTCCGATCGTTATGAGCGGCTGCCACGCGAAGACGAATATCTGCAAAATTTTCATTGGATTTAAGTTAAGGACTATCGCCTGAATCACTGGCAAAAACACTGGATGAACCAATAAAATCGATTCTTAAGTCCAAGCCTTCTAAACGCTATCGAATAATATTAGCAGCCAATTGCACACGTTGATAAGCATTAAATCCAGCATAAGCAATTTCCGCTTCCGCAAACCAACCTCCATGAATACATAAGTTGGCTTTTAAAGTAGCAGGTCTTGGATGCCCCTGAATACCATTCACCAAAACTCTATCCCCGCCTAAATCCTGAATCTGCGCGTGAGTAATGTCAGCAACAACGTCTGGAGTTAAATACTCCGCCGGATTATGAAGTTCGTATAAGAGTTGCTCTGTTACCGTCATGCGGTTAACAAACCCACCTGTCAACGGAGGTTTAGTGACACAAATTGTTCCGTACGTATCAAACTCCACAATCGGAAAGCCAATCCTGGCCAGTCCAGGAACATGTTTCACTCCGGGATCCGAAAAATAACCTCCCGTAACTTGAGCGCCACACTCCAAAAGGTGTCCTGCCATAGTGGCTGCCCCCAAGAAGCCCCAGTCGCTACAGTCTTTTTTAAAGTGCGCCATTAAAGGGCCGACCGTTAACGATGGATCTGAGACGCGACCTGTCACCACAACTTGCGCCCCGGCTATTAAAGCGTCAGTAATTGCTTTCGCACCAAAATAAATATTTGCACGAACTAATGTATTTTTCGTAAGTATTTTTTGATCTGCTGGAGAGAGCCAATTTCCTATCGCGGAACGGAACTCTACCGCAGAAATATCATCACCTTTAACAATTGCGATCCGAATATCCGGTAAACCTTGTTGTTTGGCAATAGAGGCAATTAGTTTTGCTGCACCTTCTGGATTGGCTGCTCCAAAATTTCCAACGATGGGTATTCCACCGTTGACACAATCCGCTAAAACAGGCCCTAACATTTCCGCCAGTAAAGGCTCATAGCCCAGTTCAGAGTTCTGATGACGCTCCAATGGCGCTAGTGCTAAAGTTCGCTCAGCAAGGCTTTCAAAAATAAGGCAGCCTGGCCCCACCCTGGCTTAAAAACTCATCAACTAGCGGTCTCGCAACATTAGTTCGGTCCCCGGAGAATCCGACAGCACAAGCAATATGGTAGGTATCAGTCACTTTTATGATGGATTTATTGCTGGCTACGATTTGGAGAATATTGAAAGCCGTTAGAGCGGTAAGTTAATACCAAGGTATCTCGATACCCATAATTTTCCAAAGGCTGAATAGGTGTTGACTCATGGATCATGCGTTGATCATTCATCAGCAATAAAGACCAAGGTTGAGTGAGCGTAAAGCGTAGTCCTGCAGAGCCAGTTGTATCAAAGATGCTGGTCTCCCCACCTTTGATACCAACGCGGTCTAGAAGAAAGACCGCCACAAAATCCACACCATCCCGATGCGCGCCCTCAGGTGTTGGACGCCCAATACCATCGGCTGTATCAATGCGACACTGATGCGCCTCAACAAACCACGTATTGACAGACTGAAGACCATTTAAAAAATGGGCAAGTCCCAGCAATACTGATTGCCAAGCAGGGTTATTCAATAACTCGACTTGGACTGGCTAAAACCAACGCTCGATTCCACCATGCAGCGCGTTGCAATCTAGTAATTGCCAATGCGCGCGATGCGGAACCAAGTTAAGGTGATCACCTCGAATCTCGTAACTGGCGTGACGACGGAAACGATAGCGGCCACCATCCTTGAAATAAGGATCGCGCGGCAGACTCTCCCAATAGCTTGCGAGCTCTCGAAGATCATTTAGATCTAAATGACTAAATTGCGCAACAGTCTCCGCGGATACGACTGCGAAACCATCATTGCGCAAAGCTTGATCAATCTGTTTTAAAGGGGTCAGTGGAGGCGCAAGGCCATCAATCGTCATGGGTTTATTTTATTAGGTCAAGCAGCCAGAATGGGTTAATCCAGTTGCGCGCTAGATGCCTTGACAATTTTTGCCCACTTGGCTAACTCGTCTTTCAGAAAAACACTTAACTTCGTAGTGGGTACTGGACTTAAATCCAAACCCTGCGCAATCAACTTTTCACGCACCTCTGGTTTAGCCATCGTTTTATCCATTGCCGCCTGCACTTTCTTAACCACATCCGCATTCACGCCAATCGGCGCAAATATTGCCACCCAAACCTCTCCTACGCAATCCGGATAGGTTTCTGCAATGGTCGGTATTTAAGGAGCGGCACTAGAGCGCTTGGCGGAGCTGATAGCGATTGCCTGGAGTTTACCCGCTTTGATGCAATTTAATGCAGATGGCAAACTTGCAAATGCCCATGGTACTTGCCCACCCAACACATCATTGATCGCTGGAGCCACGCCGTTGTAGGGAATATGTTGCATCTCTATGCCAGCACTGACATTGAGCATGGCGCCCAATAAATGACTAATCGTGCCATTGCCCGCAGAGGCGTATGAGAGCTCGCCCGGTTTTTTCTTGGCGGCGGCTACAACATCGGCCAAGGTTTTATAAGGCGAACCTGGAGGTGATGCCAAAACATAGGGTGTGGCATCAACATAATACAGCGGCACAAAATCATTAACGGGATCAAAGCCAGGGGTTTTATATAAAGAAGGGTTAATAGCTTGCGCGCTGTTAATGGTAAGCAGTAAGGTGTAGCCATCCTTAGAAGAGCGTGCCACACTTTGCGTGCCAATATTTCCACCAGCGCCGGGCCTATTCTCAACCACGATTGCAGTGCCAATCGCTTCTCAAAATGCAGGCGTAATTAAACGCGCAACAATGTCCTTTGTTCCGCCAGCAGCCTGAGGAACAATCATTGATATTGGCTTATTTGGATAGCCTTGCGCGCACACCCCAAAGGAAGCAACGATACCCAATCCCAATAAATACTTCTGAATTTTTTTATACATGATTCCCCCTTAATGGACCAAGTTCAAGCGGCCGCGAACTTCACCCATATGCCCCTTAAGGTCATAAAGCTCTTTGGCATCTAACATAGCGACCTTGATATTGTTAACGCGTCTTTCTATAACCTCCAGACCCTTAAAGTTCTTTTCTTGCAGATCTGGATTTTGAGCATTTCTCTCGATCACTTTCAGTTCTTCGTACACCTGAGCCAGCTTTAAGCGCAATAAAAAATTCTTCGCCGCCGGAATATAAGCGAATAAGGGAATCAAAATCACTAAAAATGGAATAACAATCTTGACAAAGCGCCCCCCATACGGCAGTCCAAAATGGCAAATGTCGATGCAAGAATGAGGGGCCATCTTTTAAATCAATCTCAGCATCGACATACAGCGGAAAATCCAATCCAGCGCTTGATGGAAATTCACCCACTTTTTGCAAGAGTGAATAGGATTTCCAAATATCGTATGAAGCGCAAAGCAGGAGGGAAACTAACGCTGGGTTAACATTTTCATGCGCAACCAAAGTGGCCGTTGCAGCCATAACCTGTATATCTTGACGGGGTTGGTCATACTGAATGCTCAATAAACCTCTTGGTACAGTGACCTTGGATCAATAAGGCCAATTACGAGTGTAGGCATCTGCCTGATCAAAACCCATCAAACGGATGCCTGGAACAGAGTAAAACTTTCTTAGAATTGGCGTCTCTGCCGCAGCCACAACAAATACTGCATCTAACTCACCACTTCTCAATTGAACAATCGCATCATCCGGCTTAAGCTTCTGCGCGCCAATTTCTTTATCAGTGATGCCACTGGCCTGAAGCAAATCTTTGACGAGTGCCAGTGTGCCGCTTCCATCGTTGCCAATCGAAACGTTTTTCCCTTTTAACTGACTTAATAGTTTGAGTTGACCACCATCACCTTTGAAGGCATCTTCGCGATACCAAACCCAATTAGTAACTCCTCCCTGCACCATCCCAAAATCAACACCCGATTTCGGATCATTTAAGAGCGCCAAATTATCCAGGGTACCGCCAGTAGAGCGCACCTTGAGGTCCACGCCGTCTTTAGCTAATTCGGCTTTCAGACGTTCTCCAAATTGGTAATACAAGCCAGTTGGCAAGCCGGTAGCCATTTCAGTTGATTTTGGTGGTGGGGGTATCAGAATCCACAGCACTCCAAAAAGGATGATTAGCAGCATGAAAAAGACTGCCACTATAGCCATAGGGTTGTAAATTTGTCTTTTAATGAAATTCATTTCAGTCTCTTTTGTTTTTTGCATTATGCCCAGAGCATGGCATTAGGAAAAGGTTTCAAAAGCGACTGCCCAAATCAAGATAAGATGATGCTGTTTAGAAGCCCTAAATACCATCATGAATTTAGCAAAAACCAAGGTAGCCCTAGTCACTGGCGCGGGAACTGGGATTGGAAAAGCAGCCGCTAAGGCCCTTCTCAAAGGGGGCTATCCAGTAGTCTTCACAGGACGTAGTTTGGAGAAATTGGAGAGGGCTATAGCTGATATTGGCGGGGATCAAAGCAACTGCCTTGCCGTCTCCTGCGACGTGGGCAAACCTGATGAAGTCAAAAAACTATTTCAATAACTGAAAAATCGATTCGGGCGCATTGACGTTCTATTTAATAACGCCGGTATGGGTGCCCCCGCTATCCCGATGGAATATCTCACATACGAACAATGGATGAATGTAGTGAATGCGAATCTTTGCGGAGCATTCTTATGTTCTCAAGAAGCGATCCGCATGATGAAAGCGCAATCTCCCCAGGGCGGCAGAATTATTAACAATGGATCTATTTCCGCTCATTCGCCAAGACCCATGTCCGCACCCTATACCGCGACAAAACATGCTATGAGCGGCTTAACGAAAACAATCGTCTTGGACGGTCGGCCCTTTAATATCGCCTGCGGTCAAATCGATATTGGCAATGCCGCCACTGAAATGACCGAGCGCATGGCCGCCGGAATTATGCAGGCGGATCAATCCATCAAAGTAGAACCGCGCATGGATGTAGATCACGTTGGCGAAGCGGTACTTCATATGGCTCAATTGCCACTAGAAAACAATATTCTCTCCATGACCATTATGGCTACCAACATACCTTATGTTGGTAGGGGCTAAGTCTTACTGGCGAACTTGATCCACCAGTAGGCGCACATTATTCGCGCCGACTTTAACCGTCTGCACAGTGGACATTAAATCCCCCACCTCTGGCTTAGCCATTCCTGTTTTCGAAATACGTACCTCAATACTGACCTCAGACAACCGAGACAAAGGCGCGCTTGGATTCATTGCCAAAGCATCATTCAAAGTGAAGCTCATTGGAAAATTGGCGGCAGGCACTTTTAAAATAGCGGCCGGCATGCGCTCACCGAGCTTACGAGCAATCACCATCACAATGTCATCTCGTTTAATTTTTAATTTCAGCTCAGCAGATAACTCAATCTTGCCACTGATTGCCTTACCTGCCGTAGCAGCAGGGCTTGGAGCGGTAAGACCGCCTTTAGTGCGCGCCTCAGCAATAGAGCCTTGAATAGCGCGCGCTTCATCTGTATTTGGCGGAAACTGTTGCGCCAATTTCCCCCAAACCTGTACAGCTGCTTTGTAGTTTCCAGCGTTATAAGACGCCGTCCCAGAAAGCCAGAGCGCCATCAAATTATTGGGGTCCAGTTTTAAAGCCTGGTTAATTAACTGCAGAGGCTTTCCAACAAAGCTACCGTTCGCGTTACTTGCCAATACATCCGCATAGTCAGCCAACCGCTGTGGATCGGAATCAATAAAGCTACCTGCCCGCGCATAAGCTTTGGCAGCATCTTCATTGAGACCCAAAATGCGATAAGAGCGGGCAAGCATAGCCCAGCCTTTCAGGTTGCCTGGATCCTTTTCCATTTTGATGGCAAATTCTGCCACCATTTTTTCAACACCTTCTTGGGTAACAGGCGTCTCAGAATTTTTCTGGGCTACACGAACAACGTCACCCAAAGAAAAATAGAGGGCCGAAGACAGCAAGGCAATAAAGACACAAAGACCAATGGCAGTTTTCTTCGCGGAACCAGCAACCTCGCGATCATCTTCTTCAACTGTGTCCTGAAAAAGTCGTTGGCGCATCTCTGCATGCGCGATTGCATAATCAACAGAGGCAATTACGCCGCTCTGATGCTCGGCTTCCAATTTATCGAGCTCCTCGCGATAGATGGCAGCGTTCATCTGGCGACGTGAGGTTGCTTTACTCTTGGCCGGCAAAATAAAGGGACGCAAAAGCAATACCAAAACCAACACGAGCAACAGGAAAGCGGGAATCAAAAAGCTAGTCACTCGATTTATCCTTCTTTCCTACCGGTCGCATTCAGCAATGCATCGATTTTCTGATTATCCGCATCCGTCAGGATTGCAGTAGGAGCGCTACTATTTCTACGACGTAAATACATCAATAAGCCAGCGATGCCAATCGCCAGAATAGCAAATGGTCCAATCCACAGCAGCCAGGTCACTGGCTTAACAGGTGGACGATAAAGCACGAAATCGCCGTAACGCTCAACCATGAAGGAACGGATCCGATCATCACTCTTACCTTCTTTAATCAGAATCCGAATTTCACGACGCAAATCATTCGCCAAATCAGAGCGTGAGCCTGCCAAAGATTCGTTTTGACATACCAAGCAACGCATTTCTTCTGAAATGCTAATCAGGCGCTGCTCCGTTACCGGATCATCCACTAGTGGCGCAGCCTCATTAGCAAGGACGCTACCCAGACTGCATACACCAACCGCGGCCAAGACAATTGGCTTCATCATTTCTTGAGCTCGCTCAACATGGGATAAATCTTTTGGTTCAACAAATCCATTGTTAATGGGCCAATATGCTTAAAGCGAATCACGCCTGTTTTATCAATGATGTAAGTTTCTGGAACTCCATACACCCCATAATCAATACCAACACGGCCATTTCCATCAAATGCTGAGAGCACATAAGGGTTGCCTTGTTTAGCCAACATCGCTAAAGCATCCTCACGCTTATCTTTGTAATCCAAACCAATCACTGGCGCCATTTGCGATTTGGCTAGCTCGCCCAAAACAGGATGCTCTTCACGACAGGCGACACACCAGGATGCCCACACATTCAGAATCCACACCCGGCCCTTCATCCTAGCTGGTGAAAACGTTTTGCCGGGCTCAGCCAATTGAGAAATCTCAAACGCAGGAGCTGCTTTATTGATCAAGGGAGATGGCACTTCGTGAGGATCACGATTCAATCCGATAGCCAAGAAAACAACTAGGCCAAAAAATAAAATCAGAGGAATTAAAAATTTTGCCTTCATGCAAGCTTACTCTTCAATTTCAGCCGATAACGCTTATCTGACATAGCCAATACACCGCCCAAAGCCATTAATAAGCAACCGCCCCAAATCCAGTCAACGAAAGGCTTGTAGTAAACACGTACTGCCCATGATTGATCACCCAACTCTTCACCAAGCGATACATAAATGTCACGTGTCAGCCCAGCATCAATCGCCGCTTCCGTCATTGGCATCGTCGAAGAAAAATAGCTTCTCTTTTCAGGGTAGAGACGAATGGGTATTCCGCCATCTTTTGACAGCAAGAATGTCCCGCGCATGGCCTGATAGTTTGGGCCGCGTGCCGCATTAACACCCTGCAACTTAATTTGATAACCACCAACCATCACGGTATCGCCCGCTGACATGCGAACGTCTTTCTCTTCTTGATACGCACCTACCATCGTGACGCCAATGACAAACACGGCAATCCCCAAATGGGCCACCTGCATCCCAATAAATGAGCGGGTGGGTTTACCTGCTTTCGCTTGACGCAGGATTTGCATACAGCCCGATGCAATCACCCAAAATGCCAATACGAAACCCATGCCTGCAAGCCAAGTAAATTGGCCCATGAGCAAAGGAATGGCAATGCCCGCGACCAAGGCAATGAGGCCAGCAATCCACAAACGCTTGATGATGCTGATTAAGTTGCTTTGCTTCCAGCTTGCCCAAGGACCAATACCCATCAACACCAATAAAGGAACCATGACGGGAACAAATACGCTATTAAAGTAAGGAGACCCAACAGAAATCTTGCCCAGATGCAAAGCATCAATCAGCAGAGGGTATAAGGTGCCAAGCAAAACAGATCCAGCGGAAACCACCAAGAAAACATTGCCCAACAAAATAAAAGTTTCTCTTGAGCTTAAGCTAAATTTACCGCCCATTGAACTCTTAGGCGCGCGCCAAGCGTAAAGCAATAAAGAAGAGCCCACTACCAGCGACAAGAAGATCAAAATAAAAAGACCGCGCCTCGGATCAGTGGCGAATGCATGCACCGAGGTCAATACTCCGGAGCGAACCAAAAATGTGCCTAGCACAGATAAAGAGAATGCGGTGATCGCCAGGAGCACAGTCCAACTCTTAAAGCCGCCGCGCTTGTCAGTAACAGCCAAAGAATGTAGTAATGCCGTGCCGACAAGCCAAGGAATAAATGAAGCGTTCTCTACAGGATCCCAGAACCACCAGCCACCCCAACCTAATTCGTAATAAGCCCACCATGAGCCAAGAGCAATACCGAGGGTAAGAAAAACCCAAGCAGCGGTAGTCCAAGGACGCGACCAACGCGCCCATGCGGAGTCCAGCCTACCTGACAACAAAGAAGCAATCGCAAAAGCACAGGCAACCGAGAAGCCAACATAGCCCATGTAGAGCATCGGCGGATGAAATACCAAACCAGGATCTTGCAAAAGTGGATTGAGGGAGCGACCGTCTTGCGCAGCAGGCAATAAACGCTCAAATGGATTTGAAGTTGTTAATACCAATAACAACAAGCCGCTAGTGACCAACCCTAGTACGCCAATGACGCGCGCCACCATAAAGTCATCCAACTCTTGAGAAAGCTGCGCAACCAAAATAGTCCAGGTAGCCAATAAGAAGATCCACAATAAGAGCGAACCTTCATGACCAACCCAAACCGCACCCAATCGATAGATCACCGGCAACTGGGAATTGGAATGCTCGGCAACATAGAGCACAGAGAAATCATTAACGTAAAAACTCCAAGCCAATATTCCGAAAGCGATTGCTAATAATAGGAATACTGTTTGCGCAGCCGGTCTTGCTAAAACCAACCAATCGCGGCGACCATAGTGCGCACCGAGTAGAGGCAACGCCCCTTGAATCAGAGCAATGCAAAGCGCTAGAACTAATGCGTAATGCCCAAACTCAGGAATCATTTAGCACTTCCATTTTTTTGCGCTTGATCTAAGGCGTATTTAGCCTCAGGAGGCATATAATTTTCATCATGCTTTGCCAGAACCTCGCTAGCAATAAATGCCCCACTGGCATTCATACGACCTTGGATTACGGCGCCCTTACCCTCTTTGAATAAATCGGGAAGAATGCCGGTGTAAGCGACTGGAATATCTTTAGCCATATCGGTAATCACAAAGTGCACTGTTAAGCCATCACGCTTTAATGAACCATCTTTCACCATGCCGCCAATTCGAAAAGCCCGACCCTGAGGTGCTTTTCCGGCTGCCACTTCACTTGGGGTGACATACAAAGCGATATTGCTATTCATAGCATTCAAGATCAGCATCGCAGCAACCCCTATTACCAGGAGTGCGGCAACAATAATTAACGCGCGTTTATATCTAGGCTTCACTTACCAATCTCTTTATCAAACTGCTCTGCTAATTGTTCTTGCTTTAACTGGCGCACGATCGCTCTAAAGCGAGCGCGTACAAATAAAGGCTCCAATACCAAAACCAGTGTGCAAACACCAAAACTGCACCAAACATAAAGCGCGTAACCGCCCATAGCAAAAAACTCAGCTGGACTATTCCACATCAGCTTCTCACCTCAATGAATTGTCTCACCCAATCAGCATGAGCTTCACGCTCCAAAATGATTGTCCTTACACGCATTAAGGCAACCGCAATGGTGTACATCCAAAGGCATAATGCCATCAATAGCATTCCCCAAAGCATGGCTTGAGCCATCGCTGGCGCCTTAGTGAGAGAAACCGATGCGCCTTGATGCAAGGTATTCCACCACTTCACTGAAAAATAAATAATTGGCACGTTAACTACGCCGACTAATGCCAAGATAGCGCTAGCCTTATCAGCACGACGAGGATCGTCGATAGACGACTGTAGCGCAATAAAGCCTAAATACAAAAATAAAAGGATTAACTCTGAAGTGAGGCGCGCATCCCAAACCCACCAAGCACCCCACATCGGCTTGCCCCAAAAGGCACCAGTCCATAAAGATAAAAATGCCATCCACGCGCCTATGGGTGCCAGCGCTTTCGCCATCATGGCGGATAAACGGGTATTAAAAATGAGCCCGAGCCCTGCCCATGCAGCCATCACCAAATAAATGAACAGCGACATCCACGAAGCAGGTACGTGAATAAAAATAATACGGTAGCCCTGTCCTTGCACTGCATCGACTGGCGCCCCAAAGAAACTCACCCACAAACCAGCAGCGCCAAACAAGAAGGTCAAAACCCAAAATAAAGGAATGAGCTTGCCCGCCACCGGATAAAAGGTGTTTGGGCTAGATAACTTAAACCAGTTAATCAAGCGGTGGTTAGAAAAAGAATTGATCTGACTCATTCAATCGCAATCTTGACAGCGGCACTACTTACCCAAGGAACAAATGCTAAAGCCAAAATCAATAATGCACCTAGCAAGGAAAAATGACCTGAAGCATCTAAACCCACACTATTCGCATAAACAGCACCAGCGCCAAAAATAAGTACAGGAATAAACAGAGGAAGTATTAACAAACTGAGCAACACACTTCCACCACTGACCCCCAAGGTCAATGCCGCGCCAATCGAACCTAGCAAGGATAGCACTGGCGTACCCAATAACAGGGTACCCATCAGCACATACAAAGAGCTGACATCCAGATCAAACTGAATACCGATAATCGGAGCTAAGAGTACGAGTGGTAAGTCGCACACCATCCAATGGGCAATGATTTTTCCAGTCACCAGCAACACTAGGGACTGAGGGGATAAAACAAGCTGCTCCAATGTGCCGTCTTGATAGTCTGCCGCAAACATCCGATGCAAACCCAATAAGGTAGATAACAGAGCGGCAACCCAAAGAACGCCTGGCGCCATTTTTCGGAATAAAGCGGGATCAGCACCTATTCCCAAAGGAAACAAGCTGGTGACCACCACAAAAAAGAATAAAGCGGTAAGCACCTCGCTCTTACGGCGCATTACCAGCAACAAATCGCGACGAATAATTGCTAGCAAGGCCTTCATAGATCGAGCGTCCTCACCTGTGGAAGGCTGACTTCTTGATGGCTAGTTAAGATCACCAAACCACCTTGCTCGATATGTTCTACTATTAACCCTTGCAATGCCTGCACCGCATGGATATCCAGCGCATTGCATGGCTCATCCAAAATCCATAACTTTGCTTGACGCGTCAGCATGCGGGCCATCAAAACGCGACGCTTTTGTCCGGCCGATAAACAACTCACCGGCAGGTGCTCACGCGCGCGCAATCCAAAACGCCAGAGAGCAGCTAGGGCCTTCTCATCTGACAACTCAATACCATCCAGCGCCGCATAAAACTGAATATTTTCTAGCGCAGTGAGATCTTCTTTTAGGGCATCGCGATGCCCTAAAAACAAAAGCTCACGATGATAGTTAGAGACGTCTTTTGCAATAGCTTGGCCATTCCACAAAATCATCCCAGCCTCTGGTGTGGACAACCCTGTCAGCAACCTTAAGAGGCTAGTTTTCCCAACGCCATTCTCACCACGCACATGCAAACATTCCCCACTTGAAATCGTTAAATCGAGATCCTGGAATAGGTGTCTTGCACCCCGAATACAGCAAAGCGTACGAGCTTCAAGCCTGAAATGCGGATTGTTTGAAGGGGAATAAGTGTCAACTGTCATGAGAGCTAGTGGCTTAAATAACCACCCCTGGCATTGTCCAAGAGCCCTAGAGGACTGTCAAACGCGCTAAAGTGGAATTGATGGAAATAATCCCTTTTAATTCATATACTTATGTAATTATAAACCCAGGAGAACGACAAAGAAACAATCACCCGAAGGTGGTTTTTTTGGACTACATCAAGCCTAAAGAAGGATTTAGTCTTGTTTAGACGCCTCAATAGCGATCAAAATCGTGACATCGTCACCTACGTGCGGAGCATATTTACCCATATTGAATTCTGTACGCTTCATTTTGGTTTCAGCATTAGCGCCACAATACTCCGCTCCAGTCATTGGATGTTTTTTGCACTCAAAGTGAGTAATTTTTAAAGTAACAGGCTTGCTCACACCTTTCAATGTCAATACGCCTTTTAAGGCAACTGGCTTCTCACCTTTAAAAATCATATCGTTTGATTGAAAGCTAGCAGTCGGACATTGGGTGGTCGACAAAAAGTCTTCGCTCTGAATATGGCTATTAAATACTGTGGATCCTGTATCGACAGACTTGGTATCAATCGTGATATCAGCGCTTCCTTTTTTAGCCGCTTGGTCAATAGTCACTGTACCTGCGACAGTATTAAAACGACTAGTTTGATTTGAAAAACCTAAGTGGTTGTATTCAAACTGTGCGAAGGTGTGATTTGCATCAGCAGTGTAAGTTGTTGTCGCAGCAAAAGCCGAGCTAAGACCAACAGCTGCAAATAAAGCGATCAGTAATTTTGATGCCATGTAATTCTCCTACTTAGAAATTGAAGAAATAAATTCAGTTGTAAAACTATTTTTGATTTAAGACTAAGCGCACATTCACGGGGACTTCATTAGCAACTGCAGAGGTGTCAGCCCAATTACCAGCACCCAAACCAAAATCCAATCTCAGCACCTGAAAGTTGGCGTCAAACACCATTTGCTTACCGTGTGGCTGATATTTCACGGCAATCAATAGCGAAACAGTTTTGCCCTTAATGGTTAATGTCCCGCGGATATCCAAGCTATTAGAGCCTGTTACCTTGACCGAATCAGTCGCATAGCTAGCAGTAGGAAACAGCTTTGTACTAAACCAATCCTTTCCTTTTGCCTCTTCTTGCAGCTCATCGCCACCCGCATTAAAGCTGGCAATATCAATGACGAGATTAGCTTTGGCTTTTTCAGGTTCATCTGGATTAAATGAAATCTTCCCAGAAAACTTTCCAAAACCCCCGGATATCTTGGAGCCCATCAACTTACTGGTAAAAGTAATTTGGCTTTTTGCAGAATCGATCGATGAATACTCCATCGCATACGAAGAACTTGCCACTCCAAAAATCACAATCATCAAAAATGCTTTAAGCGCTGATGAAACTCGTAAGTAAAAATTACTTTTCATTTTTAGATCCTCCGAAAGTCATGCGACTCAATAGACCATCCTTATCGATGAATTGATGCTTTAGCGCTGCCAAAATATGGAGTTCAACTAAAGCCATTAATCCATTCGCCAGAAACTCATGGACCTCTTTTAACTGATGGCCCAAGGCTTTATCTTTACCCACCAAGTCTGGCAGCTCAAATAAACCAAAATAGTTCACCGTATACCCTTTAGCAGAGCTCATGAGCCAGCCCACTACCGGCATTACCGCCATCAATAGATACATGGCAATATGGGTGAGTTGCATGATGCGCTCTTGCCATACTGGCATCGCTAGATTCAAAGCGGGCGCGGGATGAGTGGCTCGCCATAGCAGGCGCAGGACTACCAAAAAGAATATGGTGACGCCAAACCATTTGTGCCAGCTTAAACCTGTAATTCTGGTGGGACTCAAAGGCATATCATCTACAGCAATTGCGATCGACCAGGTTACAAAGATCAAAAGCGCCATCACCCAATGCAGAAGAATGGCGACAGAGGTGTATCTTGCTTTATTCATTAGCCACGCAACTGCTTTGGGATTTTTGCGATACGCTCACCATAAAGTCGAGCAGTTTCTAAATCGCCCGCACTCACTTCATCAGCACTTGCATCAGACGGGGTTTGCATCATTGCGCCAGAGAATGAACCAACATAGTTCACATGATTACGTTGAGCGGCCTTAGAGTTTGAAGGCATCAATCCAGTACCTACCCACAAACCTGAATGATGCATAGCCAAGGTGAAGAAATAATGCAAAGTGGAATGTTTATCACCATTCATGGTGTCGGAGTTGGTAAAATCGCCGAAGACTTTGTCTTTCCATCGCCGAGAGAACCACTGTTTAGAGCTAGCATCAGCAAACTTCTTAAACTGCCAACTTACAGTGCCCATATAGGTTGGAGAGCCAAACACAATCGCATCAGACTCATTTAATGTAGCCCACTGCGCATCGGAAATATTACCTTCAGCATCAATCGCTACCAAGGTGCCATTTGCGCCCTTGGCAATTGCCTCAGCCTGCTTAACGGTATGGCCATCACCACTATGAAATACCACAGCTACTTTAGTCATCATCTTCTCCTGTTGTATCAACTTTAATTAAAAGATGTCTCGTAACAATTTGAGAGACTTGTCAAGTTGCTTCAATTCATCTGGTGCTAATTTTTTGAAAGCCTCATTCAAATACTGCAAATGCTCTGGAAATACTTTTTCAAAAAGTGTTTGACCTGATGGGGTCAATCCAATTAATTGACTACGCGCATCCTCGGTGTTAACTTGACGATGTATCAAACCTTTCGCCTCTAATCGCTCCAATACGCCAGTCAATGTTCCTTTGGTAACCAATGTCTTTTCTCCCAGTTGCTTGCAACTCATCGGCAATTGATTTCCCAAGGTTGCAATCACCTCAAACTGAGTCATCGTCAACCCCAACGATTTGATATGAGGCGCTGAATAGCGATCAAACGCTTGATAGGAAGAAACCAGGTTTCTTAGGACTGGTAAGAAGTTCATTTGCGTTATATAAAGTACTAATTAGGACTAGTTTAGTACTAATGCGAACTAAATGCAAGCAGTGGCAATAAAAAAACCCCACAACTTATGCGGGGTTTTTCCTTTGAGCCGTAAATAACGCTCCTGAAGCCTCATTTAGACCACCTAGAACTGAACCGTTTCTCCTTCGGTCATAGGAATGATCCTAATATTGCTACCCTTCATGGATTCCTGGAATTCCGCCAAAGTACCTTTGGTCATCGGATTGGAGTTGTAGTGCATAGGGATAACCATCTTCGGCTTAATCCACGTACGCAATGCATAAGCCGCATCATCTGGCGCCATTGTGACATTACCCCCAATTGGAACCATCACCAAATCTGGCTTGTAGTGTTCACTAATAAATTTCATATCACTAAATAAGCCGGTATCACCCATGTGCCAAATCTTAAATCCATTCTCTAGCTCAATGATGTAGCCCATAGGCTCGCCCGTTGGGTGCGATTCCACTTTGTCTGTCGCAGGATTTTTCCAAACCCGCAATGATGAATGCTCAGCTTGTACTGCGGCGACTTTAATTCCAGGCGCCGGAGTAACGCGCCCTGTTTTATTAAAACGATGGCCTAAATCTGCTGGCAGAATTCCCAAAGTAGTTAAAGGGGTCACCATATCAGCAGGGCCATACAACTTAATGTTGTGCATCCTGGCTACTGTTGGAGCATCGCCAATATGATCCACGTGCGTATGTGTTACTAGCAGCACATCAATGGGGCCTATCGCCGCTAAATGATTCTTATACATTGGGGGGTGTCTTTGGTCCGACCGTAATCCAGGGGTCGATCAAAATCATTTTTCCCTGCGGACTTTTGTGCGGGATTTTGGGCGATAGCAAACGATGATGTCGAAACAAATGCGACAGCCAACAATGTAGTCAATGCATCTTTAGTTGCAAAACTCTTCATGATGGCGTCTCAGAATAATGGTATTTATTAGAGCACTATAGACCAAGTTGAGAGTTAAAGCATATGACGCAATGCGTCATTTTCAGGATCTTATTTCCAGAAAACCGATAACGTTTGTGATGAGTCAGACTTAATGGATATAGATCGTTTTTGCACTACACTTTCATAGCTTGCTTCAAGCGTATAGTCGCCCGGCACGAGATTAACCAACATATATGGTCTCTCCGCCTGAGCATCAAAAATCACTTGTTTCGTTGAGCCCATGATTTTGATACTTGCACCAAAGATCCAAACACATCTGCCATTCTGAATTTGCGATAGCTCCAACAATAGCGGCCACTGTTTTGCTTCAGCCAAAATCGCGGTTGATTCACCCTCACCTACGCCACCAGTGATATAGGAAACACCTTTTGAATGCTGCGTATCTGGAATGTGCGCTAAGGCCCAAGAAGTCGCTAAGAGCAGCTGAACAGAGATGATGATTGTGAGAAGCGCTTTCATACTTCTATCTTACGACTGATTGGGCCAGAAAAAAGCCCCGGCAACGCGGGGCTTTCCTAAAACTAAACGCTGACGACTTAAGGAGTCATCACAATAGCGCCGGAGACTTTTCTACCCTCAGCAGCACGATGGGCATCGGCAGCTTGCGCCAATGAAAACTTCGCGCCGATCTACACTTTGACATGGCCTTTAGCAATCGCATCGAATACCGCCTGGGCATTTTCTTTCAACAGGGCCGCAGTTGCGTTATTTGGAAACACTGACGGTCTTGTTAAGAATAAACAGCCCTTCTTGATTTCCGGCTGAATCTCTGGGGCTGGACCTGAAGCGGAGCCAAATAGGGCAACGGTTACAAATGGAGCAGTGCAATCTAAAGAACCTAAGAAGGTGGTTTTCGCAACGGAGTCATAAACCACATTTGCTTTTTTACCGCCAGTTGCCTTAATCACTTCTTCAACCCAGTTTGGCTGTGAGTAATCCACCACCGCATCGCAACCAGCCTCCTTGGCGGCAGCGAACTGCGCATGGGAGCCAACAGTACCAACCACAAAGGCGCCCAACGCTTTTGCCCAACCAGCCAAAATTTGACCAACGCCACCAGCAGCTGCGTGCACAAGCACCACATCGCCCGCTTTTACCTTGTAAGTTTTCTGAACAAGATATTGCGCAGTCATCGCTTTAAAGAAAACGGCGGCAGCCACTTCATCCGAAATGCCGTTAGGAATCAACACCAATTTATCAGCTGCAACATTACGAACGCTGGCATATGTGCCAATACCGGCGTTCATATACACAACGTGCGCCCACCTTAAAGTCAGTAACACCTTCGCCCACAGACTCCACAACGCCAGCAGCCTCATGTCTCAGGCCCGTAGGCATCTCCAGTTGGTATACGCCAGAGCGCTGATACACATCAATGAAATTGAATCCAATAGCGGTTTGACGAATTTGCACTTCACCTCTTGCTGGTAGCGGTAATTCTTTATCAATCACCTTGATTACGTCAGCACTACCTAGTTCTGTCAGACTAACAACTCGAGCTTTTGTCACATGTCACCTAATTATTTTTTATTGAGAAAAAAATTATCATACAGTAGAGGCATCTTTTTAATTCCTGCCTCAGCACTGCCACCTAACTACTGAATAAACCCTCTTGGAAAGAGTGACACAAATTCCAGGGTTTTGCTTTGGGTGAGCAAATTTATCGCTCATTTAATCCACTGACTGATACCAAACTTTCAAGGCAGCCATGCAAAACGAAATCGCGCTCAATGTATTTGGAGAGCCCCTCACACCCTGCTCCTTCGATCCTCTAACAGGGTTGTTTAGGGATGGCTGCTGCAAAACCAATGAAGAGGATGTGGGCAGTCACCTAGTGTGCGCCATCGTGACGGATGCTTTTTTAGAATTTAGCCTACACCAAGGGAATGATCTCATTACCCCAAGACCTGCATATCAGTTTCCAGGATTGATTGCGGGAGACCAGTGGTGTTTATGCATTAATCGCTGGGTAGAGGCATTCAATGCGAATTGCGCACCCTTTATTAAATTAGAGAGCACCCATATCAAAGCACTTGAAACAGTACCCCTCAATATTCTTAAGGAATATGCGAGAGAAATATAAAAGAAATAAAAGTAGCGTGAAAAAAAAGAAAGCGTTTTATACCGACCATTTTGTATTACCGCTTTCCGCGGGACATCGCTTCCCCATGGAAAAATATTCACGCCTACGGGATTTGGTCGGCACGCAAGCCGAGATTGAGCTTGTTGAAGCACCCCCTGCCACAGATACACAAATTCTGTATACGCATGATCCAAGCTACCTCCTCAAAGTCATCAATGGAACACTTTCAGAACACGAGCAAAGGGATATTGGTTTCCCATGGAGTGCGCAGATGGTGGAACGCTCCCGGCGCTCCGCTGACGCCACAGTCGCTGCAGCCAAAACCGCTTTACACGCAGGCATCGCAGCCAATCTTGCGGGAGGCAAACACCATGCTTATTGCGATATGGGTAGTGGATTTTGTGTATTTAATGATTCCGCTATTGCCGCGCGCACCCTCCAAAAAGAAATCAGCTCCTCTTTAAAAGTGGCCATCATTGCTTTAGATGTCCATCAAGGCAATGGCACCGCAGCCATTCTGCAGAATGATGACTCCATCTTTACCCTTTCTATTCATGGAGAAAATAATTTTCCATGCAAGAAAGAGCACAGCAATTTGGACTTAGGGCCAGTGGATGGCTGTGATGATGCACTCTACATGCGCTCTTTAGAAGAATGCCTAGACCAACTGGATACCCGCTTCAAAGCCGATTGCATCATCTTCCTAGCAGGCGCAGATCCTCATGAGGGCGATCGCTTGGGCAGGCTAAAGATTAGTCAGGACGGGATGCGTCAGCGAGATGAGCTAGTTTTTCAATACGCCCTAGACCGCCAACTGCCCATCGCATGCTCGATGGCGGGCGGTTATGGCAAAGAAATTGAATCCACTGTGGAGATTCATTTCCAGACCATCAAAACCGCCCTGCAATTTCAGAAAAAATATTAAACGCAGTCTTTCAGCCGCAGCCAAAAACTTCAGCTCTTCTTTTTAGAAGAACTTTTTGGGCTAGAAAGGTTGATGACGTTCTCAACGCTCTTCTCAAAATTAGTGAATGATTCAGCCATTGCAGCACGTATTAACTCAAAGTTTTGTAAGGCATTATTAAATGAGGTTTTAAAGACAGACACATAAGCCTCACTACCAATTGGCGCATTATCTGTCGCATCATTCACAAAATGAATGAGATCCACCTTGGACTCCTGAATCATGGTCTCCGCAATATCAGCAAGTTCCTTGTTGCCACTCTTAAGCACTTGCAGCAATTGATTGTGATATTGCATCACTTCTTTGGCCGCATCTTGTAGCACCTCAGCATGCACGCACTCAAAAGCGGCTTTAGGATCTTGGGTTTTCATCAGCTCAGACACTCTTTTTTGAATCATTCCCGCCAACTCTTGTACAGCCTGTTGATTAATTTGCGCGATTGCTTGAGCGCTTTCCATCGCTACACGCCCAGCAGCCTTAGTCGCATCGATGGCGCTTTGTTGTCCTGGCGTCGCTTTCATATCAAATGGTTTCTTGCTCATATCAACCTTTCAGGCAGGTAGTAAAGTCATCTACCAATCTACTCTCCTATAGGCGGGTTTCTATAGAGGAATACCAGTAGATAATCTAACCGCCTAAAGAAAAACCCCGAGTATCACTAACCTGGGTTTAAAAACAATCCGGAATAAAGCTTTATTTCGAATCAGATTTCTTTTTAGGAAGGCTATTTAAGGTGGCCGCATTATTGAGTTGTTGATCAACTAAATAGAGAGTGCCGCCGGATCCAGACGAGAAATTAGCATCCACGTCGATACCGCCACGCTGACCATCAATTGAAGTCAATAAAAACTGATCAATCGCGCCAGGCGTCTTGAAAATCGCCACTTGATACTGATCCTGATAGCCAGCCCCTAGACCCTCGCCAGTTTTAAGCGCCTGCATAAAAATTAGGATCTTTACGACGTTTGTCGAACAATACACCTTCACCACGCGCCACCACCAACAACACAATATTCACATTGGTAGTAGTAAAGACTGCGTAACCAGCCGCCTCATCCATTTCTTTTTGAACTGAAGGCTTTTGCTTTATGAAAGCGGCAAGGCTGGTCTTCGATCTCTGCAACGTAGCATCTCGCTTTTGGATGATTTCCGCAGGAGTGAGCGGCTTACCATCCTGATCGGTTGCTTGGCAACCAGATAGAAAAATCGCTGCAGTTAAGCTTGCAGCAACTAATTTTGTAATTGAGGCAAATTTCATCATGTGTGTTAGTTAACAGCTATCGTAGAGAGGGGTTTGTCCAATGTGATGTATTTGATCTCTTTGGCATTGACATCGATCGTTTTCAAATCAAAAGTGTAAATATTGGTGGTCTCAAACATTTTCACGTTGTAGGTCATGCTTTTGTTATCAGCCACAACAGACCACTCGGTAATTTCAATACCACCTGCGCCGCCAACCATAAGAGGTCGTGGCCGGCAAGCTGATGGCGCCAGGAGGAATATCAAAACTTCCCAGGATGTGCCAAGCAGTATTCACCTGTTGAGTTGTTGGATAGGCAGTTGGAACCGATTTACTAAGAAATAAAGCGCGCATGAAGCGGCTTGGACTCAAGTAATCCCCTGGCAGACCATGTAAACCACTGCCTGAACTTGGTGACACATAAGTAACACCATTAATCACTGGTGAATTTTTTTCACATTGGTCAAATTTGCATAGTTACCAATGTTATTGAGCTGATCACTAAATGCTGGATCATTCGTCAAGACACCAACAGGATTGTCAGTGATCACCAATTCGCCCTTGAGATATTCAACCACAATGCTCTTGCCATTCGCATCATGCAGTGTCATATGCACTGCGGCAGTTTGATTGCGATATGCCGGAATAACGGAACGATTTACCTTGATTTTCTGAAAGCCAGCCTTTACTTCATCCACAGTGGCGAAGTTGGTTAAGGCATAAATCAACATCTGAATGGAAGCAATGCTGCTCGCAGAATCAGCGGGGCTAACAGCCTGATATACCGCCGTATTAGGTGCATTTAATACACCGCCAACTAGACCTTTTCATTCATGCCATCTACCAGAACTGGCATGCCCAAACCATTCATGCCGGCAACGGCATACTTAGTTGTCCAATTGAGGCCTGTCCCAGGCTTACCATCCACACCAACACCAGGCATCGGTAAGTTTCTTGGAATGACTGTGATTTGTGAATTCAGCGGTCAACCAAACTCCATAGTGCGGCCATAAACAAAACCGCCATCACTTTCTTTTAATAAGAAGCTAGTACAGGCATTGCTCACCATTGGCGCAAATGTTAATGAAGCCGCTACTGAAGAAGCGGCGACTATTTTGAGCATGTGTTGATTCATATTTTTTCCTTTAAAGGATTGTGTGCGCTAAAAGAGTAAGCATTCCTAACTACATACCCGCTGAAGCCATCCACAGGTATCGACGCATCGGCCTCGGCAGGTTTTGTAAGCACATAAGACAAAACACAGGCGGCTAAAACAATCAGCACACCCGCAACTACACTCCAAGTTCTATTGTTTGAGCGCAATCTAAAATCCTTTTCTATTTACCGAGAACCTCCTCCAGAGACCTCTTTTGGAGGATTAGTACAGCCCGGATAATGGCCTCCATATTAAGTGCATACTAGAGCCACCATGAACGTATCTCTCTGGACACAATATTGGCATCAGATAGGTGCTACCCATAGACTGCTGATAGTCGCCATAACTGGAATTGGGTCGTATTTCCTGTTGCCGGCAGAACTGAGCCCAACTGTCCGCCTGGCCCTATCTTGGGTGCTCGCAGGCAGTCTTTATTGGACCCCAACCTACATCATGATGTATTTCTCCACACAAGAAAACATCTTCCAACTCTCCAAAAAAGAGGATGCTGGCGCAGCAATGATTTTGCTCATCATCGTGCTGGCATCGGTGGCCAGTTTGGTAACGATCGTGATCATTCTTTCGGGCATCAAAGCACTCCCGACCAATCTGGCCATACGTCATGTTGGGCTGGTTTTAGCAACCTATGTCATTTCTTGGCTTTACGTTCACACAGCCTTTGCCCTGCACTATGCAAATGTCTACTACCAAGAATTTGAAAAGAATAAAGACGCACCATTACTCTTTGCCTCTAAATTAAAGCCCACTTATGTGGATTTTCTTTACTTATCAATGGTGATCGGCATGACTTGCCAAACCGGGGACATCAATATCGCCAGCTCCAGAATTCGCCTCCTAGTCATGATTCAGGGCATGACTGCTTTTGCATTCAACGCTTCTTTACTTGCTCTAGCGATCAATCTCATTTCATGGGTAGTGGCTTTAAATTAAATCTCCTGTTAATGAACAGTCAAAAAGCAATCGCCATCAAACAAAAGCCAACCCGAAGGTTGGCTTTTTAAATTCCACTGCGTTAGCAATACGGCATTACTTCAGCACAACCAGTGTCACTGTTGCTCGAGCGCCCCAACCGGATGGACCACCTGGGGTGTTGCTCACGTAATAGATTGGACCCGCCCCAAAGGAAAGCGGCACGCCATCAATTACAACCAAGTTAGAGGTTCACACATACAAAGGATTAGAGGTGCGATGTGAATCGTAGTTATATTGCCCCTCCATATTGTCTGTAAACGTCCAAGCATCCTTGGTGGTATATGCCACAAATGGCTGTCCGTACAAATTATTTTGCGTACCAAAGGCTGGGTTACCACCCATATTCCATGACTGGTAGCCAAGCAATCCATAAGTCCATGGTCCATCGCGATTGAGTATAACTGCTGTTACGCCAGCGCCAGTCTGCTGGGAGCCAAACTTACCGCTATTACCCGATGGAGATACCGCATATGGGCCAACACCCCAAATCCAAGAAGAATTCGTATTGGGCGCATAAAAGGACCATAGGGTCACACTGGCAATGCCATAGCCTGAAAAAGCCTGACCTGGCGCATATTGAACACTCGTCTCTCGCACGCCCGCCACAATCGGACGCACAAAAAAACGTATCGCCACCACCTAAATTAAATGGCATCACTGGCTGAACTAAGAGGGTTTGCTCAGAGCCACCTTGATTAAGACCGACACCACGATTGAATTCGTATTGCAGCGGTACAGAAATCATATTGGCAATCGGATGAGCCAACTTCTTTGCAATGTCAACTTTATCGACCGCTGGTTTAGGCGCAGCTAATGCTCCAGAATTTTCAGCTGCAATGATTCCCGCGCGCGCTGGAATTTCTTGGGCGCTAGCTACGGATGCAATAAAGCTTGCCGCAAAAAGAATACTTATCGTTTTGAAAATCTGAGTCATAAAATAAACTTATTAATTATTAGAATTTAAATGTTGCACCCAGCTGCGGGCCTTTAAACGTGGTTTTTTGCAAAAGGCTATCGCCATTCATGTCGTAATACATCATTCGATAAGCAAGAGATATATCAACCCACTTTTCAAAAGTTTTTCCTACATCAAGAACGCCCTGCCAAGTCATGTTGGGTGTGCCACCACCGCCGCCGATATCAGCATCAAAAGGAATGTACCAAGTAGAGTCAGCGATACGGTAGCGACCTTTAAAACCACCAATCGGATCAAGGGTGGCAATAGTTTTAGAGTCGACCACGCTTTTAGAGATTCCATCCGCAGACACGGTAAGCGCGAGCGTAGCAGTTGCAGAAATTCCTCTTACTCCAACCACACCATCTACATAAACATTCTGATTATTGAGAACAGTATAGGTACTCCAGTAATAATATTTTGTTGCATGGTTACTTTATGTGCCAAACTAGCTGGTATAGCTCCTGCCTGCGTTGGTACAGTGAGAGTGGTATTGCCAGTAGTTGGCAAAGTCGCAGAACGGGATCACCCATAATGCCCCAGTTGCCGTAATGCGCTTCTGCAGCAATCATGCGACCTGACTTTAAGTCGCCCAACACATTGCTAGTAGAGAGCTTTGCTGTATTGAGATAGCGATCGTTATAAAGAGCGCGGAGGAAATGCCGTACCCCCAAAATACGGAGTTACTTCAAAGCGCCATTCATCCGCAATTTTTGGAAGGGGCGAGAGACCTTAATCAGCATGAGCTAAGTTCAAGGTGGCAAAAACTGCTGAGACAGAATAAAAATGCTGCCAGATTTTTTATTCATAAAAGCTCTTTTGGGACAAAGTTGGAGGTAAATAATTTAATACTAATTTTGGTAGTCATGATAGACTGTAGAGCCAATTAGGCTGGGCTTAAACGCTAAAAATTGAATGATATCTTTGCATATGTTGACCAATCATATTGACGATAGGTTTGCACCACTTGTTTGCTGGCACCAACCGCAAAAACCCATTGCTTAGCGAAGCGATGGGTCACAATAGCATCAATCGGCACAAACCATCCCCCGCCCGGAGAGTTATAAACCATGCCGTTTTCATCCCAAAAACGCAGCATCGTACTTGGGGACAATTGCAAACCAAGCGTGGGGAATAACTGCAAAGTTCTCATTAATGGTGGCTGACTAGGATTAACGTTGGGACTATTATTTTTGCCTTCAAAACCATACATATAGCGCATTAAAGGCGAGAAGTCCGTCACATGAAGGAGGCTATCGACTTCCTGGATAA
This sequence comes from Polynucleobacter necessarius, assembly GCF_900095215.1. NCBI lineage: Bacteria > Pseudomonadati > Pseudomonadota > Betaproteobacteria > Burkholderiales > Burkholderiaceae > Polynucleobacter > Polynucleobacter necessarius. The sequence continues at coordinate 1,284,608 of NZ_LT606949.1, forward strand.
AAGACCACCCTAATTGCGGGCCAATCGCCCACTGCCCATTATTACCAAATGGAAATATCACACAACCGCCCACCAAGACATTCAAGGACTGTAAAAAAAGTTCTGTTTTGCCCCCCAGATGGTGATCAAGGTGTTGCCGGCACTGTACTGCCCAGCATTATTCGCAGATGAAATAGAGTTGTAATTAGACGCATAAGAAGTATCTAGACGAATACGTCCACGCCACTCACCCACTTCAAGAGGGTTGTAATACCGCAACCTCAAAATATTTTGATAATTGTCATTACCATCGTAATTGTGATAACCAAAAAATTTCAATACCTTGCTGTTAGTTAATTGCTGAGAATCATTGTCAAACTTTAACATCGGACCCAACAAATCCTCAGCGTAGCTTGCTGATACAAAAAGACTAATGAGGAGTGATAAAAGAAATTTCATATAAGGCGGCATCGCTCATAAATGATATTTACAGCGATTATTTTTCAAACAGAGACACTTATATAGCTTTAATGCATCCGAAGATCCTATAGGCATATATGGCCTTAAAAATTCAATCTAAATGGCAATTTCAGCCTTAGATTTGGCAAATGATCAGTTATCTATAAATTAGATTACAAATATCAAATTTATTCATTAGACAAATAATCAACTCAGGTTCAAAATTCACCCATGTATTCGTTACCCAATACATTGATTAACCAAAACAAGGAGCACAGTATGTCCATTGTCAATACCGCAGTTCAACCATTCAAAACTGAAGCTTTCCATAACGGCACGTTTGTCACTGTTACTGATGAAACCCTCAAGGGCCATTGGTCAGTTCTCATTTTCATGCCAGCAGCATTTACTTTTAACTGCCCAACTGAAATTGAAGACGCGGCAGAGAACTATGCTGAATTCCAAAAATTAGGCGCTGAAGTGTATATCGTGACAACTGATACTCACTTCTCACACAAAGTTTGGCACGAGACTTCTCCTGCTGTTGGTAAAGCCAAATTCCCACTCGTTGGCGACCCAACACACACATTGACAAACGCTTTTGGCGTGCACATCCCTGAAGCAGGCTTGGCATTGCGCGGCACATTCATCATCAATCCAGAGGGCATCATCAAGACAGCAGAAATTCACTCCAATGAAATCGCTCGTGATGTATCTGAAACATTGCGCAAGTTGAAAGCCGCTCAGTACACAGCCGCACACCCAGGCGAAGTTTGCCCAGCGAAGTGGAAAGAAGGCGCAGCAACATTAACCCCTTCTCTGGATCTCGTAGGCAAGATCTAAGTCGCTAAGTTAAATAGCTAGTCCATAGACTCTCTTTTTAAGAGAGTCTATTGGAGAGGACCAGATCCTGCCCAATAGACTCACCTAAAAAATACTCCAGAAATACATCATGCTCGATACCAATATCAAATCTCAATTCAAGGTTTACTTCGAAAAGATTGTTAGCCCGATCGTTCTCGTCGCTAGCGTAGATGAAGGCGAGAGCTCTCAGCGGATGCTCGAACTCTTGCGTGAAGTAGCTGAACAGTCTGACAAGATTACTGGTAAAATAGATGGTAAGGCTGAACACATTCCTAGCTTTACCGTTAGCAAAGTTGATCAGGAGGCCCGCATTATGTTTGCCGACTTACCAATGGGTCATGAGCTGACCTCCTTCATCTTGGCCATTTTGCAATCGAGTGGTTACCCAGCAAAAGTTGAGCAAGAGGTGATTGAGCGCATCACCAAATTAGAGGGTAAACACCACTTCCAGACATTTATTGCTTTGTCGTGCCATAACTGCCCTGATGTTGTACAAGCACTCAATCTGATGGCGGCTCTCAACCCAAATATTACTCATGAAATGATTGACGGCGCCCTTTATCCAAGCGTAGTCGATCAATTCCAAATCATGGCCGTTCCAACTGTCATCCTCAATGGCGAAGTATTTGGGCAAGGCCGCATGACCGTGGAAGAGATTGTGGCCAAGCTAGATACAGCTAGCCCTAAAGAAGAGGCAGCGCAACTTTCTGCTAAAGATCCATATGACGTATTAGTGATTGGTGGTGGACCTGCTGGTGCCGCAGCTGCGATTTATGCGGCACGAAAGATCGCATCAACAATACCGAGCACACCCTTAAGCTAGAAGGCATCTTGGTGCAAATTGGTTTATTGCCAAATACAGATTGGCTCAAAGGCGCGATTGATTTATCCAAGCATGGCGAAGTCATTGTGGATGCCAAGGGTGAAACTTCTTTGCCTGGTGTATTTTCGGCAGGAGATTGCACTACCGTTCCCTACACGCAAATCATCATTGCAATGGGCGAGGGAGCCAAAGCATCGCTTGGAGCATTTGATTATTTGATTCGCTCATCCGTTACCGAGCCAGTAGAAGCAGCTCCCGCCTAATTAGATATTCAGCGAGATCAGCAGTAAAACAAAAGGAGTCTTCCGACTCCCTGCCTGCTAATTACACCTCATCTATTATGCAGGCATACGTTCTTGTGCAGAACTATAAAAAACCAGCATTGCGATCGACATCATAAGCAACGCTAAACCGAGTGACCACACGGAATGAATATTTGCAAGGTATCCACCAATCGCGCCAGTAACAATAAATAAGAAGATGCTCATAATTCTGCTTAACCATCGATCACTCTTCGCACCAGCCAGGGATGATTCTGCAATGAGGGAAGTATAAGTTCCAGTAAATACATTGGTTGCTAGATCAGGAACCTCATGTATTCTAACGATGCTAGCCATAGCGCCCATCGCCATTGAGAGCAGATTAACCAACATATCCTTCAGCAGGGCATGGCTTTCTGGCTCACGCCACAAGGAAAGAGCAACTGCCAAAGCCAACAAAAACCAGACAAGCCAAAATGCTTTGAGTGATTTTTTGCCTTCTCCAAAAACGCGCATCAAACGAGAAGCTAAAATAATACCGACCGTAAAACCACCCAATGCTCGAATGTATTTAAATCCTTGCGCAATCGGTTCTCCATTTGCCAGCGCAATTGCAAACATCAGCAAGTTGCCACTCATCATTGCAGCAAAAACGCGATGCAAACCGACAAAACAGGTGGCATCAACCCAACCGCAGACACAGCTCAATAAGTAAAGCCCATATTTACGATCAATTATTGGCATCGGAGTTTTAACAGTAGTTCCTTACAACGATAGCGCCTAACACCGCAACACTAGTTAATGTTAGACTCATGGCCACTGTCCGAATCACGTCCCCCGCTACCAGCACTTCAAGGCCCAAAATAAGACAGCGAACACTTTGGATGCGAAAAGTCTTATAGGCAATATCAGCGATCTGGGTTATCAAACCTTTTGCAAAACCAGATGAGACCCCAAAAAAACACCGATGGAGACCACCGCAACCCCCAAGGGCATCCATCACATCACTGACACCACGAATAATTTCAATCTGATTCATGTTCTCGTCTTTTTAACTGGAATGCCTACATATTAGCTCGTTTAGCGCGAAGACCCGTTATAAATTACACTGAACTATCTTTATGTATTCACCAAATCTAGAGGAATCTGAATGAGTTTAATTGACAAACTACAGTGGCGTTACGCAACCAAAAAGATGAACCCCACAAAGTCCGTACCACTGGAAAAAAATAGAGCAAATTCTGGAAGCCATTCGCCTGACTGCTAGCTCTAGTGGATTGCAGCCATACGAAGTATTGGTTATCACCAACAAAGCCATCCACGAAAAGATTAAGGCCATCTCTTGGGACCAAACGCAAATAATAGATGCCTCCCATTTACTTGTTTCTGCCGCTTGGGATACCTATACGGCGGATCGCATTAACCAATCCTTTGATATGACCGAGAAGCTGCGCAACTTTAAGAGCGAAGCTGGTGATATCTATCGTCAAAAGTTACTTACTGGCTATACGGTTAGAGATGCTGAAACCAATTACAACCATGCTGCGAAACAAGCTTATATCGGTTTAGGTACTGCGCTAATCGCAGCCGCCTATGAGCCAGTAGACTGCACCCCAATGGAAGGCTTTGATCCGGCAGCGTTGGATGAGATTCTGAATCTCAAAGCCCAAGGTTTGCGTAGCGTTGTCATGTTGCCACTAGGCTATCGCAAGGCGGATGAGGACTGGCTGGTCAATTTGAAAAAAGTGGGAAGACCCAAGGAAAGCTTCATTAGCTGGATCAAGAAGCATCTAACTCTTCCTAAAAGCCAACCAAGCAGTTGACGTTTTTATTAGCCAATTCGCTTTTGAAGGGTGAATTTCACATTCACCACATTAAGGTTGATCCTATATCAAACCTGAGATATACGATACTGATTAAATCAGTACATTGTTGACTCCTTATTTAATAGAACCTAGGGGCGATCTATGAATAACCTATACAAAGCAGTTCTTCTTAGCCTCTTTGGCGCACTTCACTGCTTTAGCCCGCTCACTCAAGCGGTCGAATCAGCGGACGTTGTCTTTATGAATGGGCAGATTGAAACTCTGAATGCAAAACAGCCTAGAGTGAATGCCGTCGCTATCAAAAATGAAACTTTTCTTGCGATTGTCTCGGATCAAAAAATCAAATCGTATATAGGTCCTAATACTCAGGTTATTGACTTAAAGCAGCAGCTGACAGTTCCCGGCTTTGTGGATGCGCATACCCACCCTATGGAGACAAGCTGGCTAAAAGAAGTGTGGGTAGATGCTCGCTATCCTGGAACCAATTCGGTAAAGCAGGCTTTACTCAATATTGCCGAACGGGTGAAAGCAACATCTAAAGACCAATGGATTTATGTAGCCGGAGTTTCGGCCAGTGAAAATAAGTTTGCCGAGAAACGTCTTCCTACCAAAGCAGAATTAGACCAAGTTGCACCGAACAACACAGCCATTATGGCCAATGGTGCGCATATGGCGATTGCCCATAGCGCTGCGCTTGCCAAAATGGGAATTAAAAAAAGGGGTAACAAAACTACGTCATGGTGCTGGGGTACTCGCCGATAAAGATGGCGAACCTAATGGTGTCATCGCTGACGGCATGGGTGACATTCCTGGCAGCCCTACCCCACCAGAAATCGCCCGCTACTACGCAACCGATATCGCCAAGTTCTGGAACTCCTACGGCTTTACTTCCGTCATGGCGATCACGCCCGCTGCCGCCATACCGGTAATGCAAAGCGTTTCAGTAAGCACACCGACGCCCAATATTCGATACACCGCTTCCGTATGGGCTGAGCCCAATGGTGAAGGCATGCCGAAAGATTTAAGCGTCTTTGAGGATGCCCGCGAAAGCCAATCCAGCTTACTATCGCTTTGCCGCCATCAAGGCATGGGTGGATGGTGAGAATGATTGCAGAACAGGCTTCATGTATGAACCTTATGTAGGTATTCAAGATACAGACCCACCTGGTGGCAAAGGCACTTTGGTTACCAATCAAACTTTGGCAAATCGGTTTTCCGCCTTAGCAAATAAAAATCAGAAGATCAGCATGCTGCATTGCTCCGGCGATGCCGAAGCGGATATTGGGCTCAACGCCTATGAATCTCTTAGCAAGACTCAAACCAGCAACACTATCAAACGCATTGAACACTTTGGCATGTTTCAGCTAACGCCAGCACAATTGAAGCGCGGTGTAGCTCTTAAGAAGAATAATTTTCACCTCTCATCACAACCCATCTGGTTACTTGAATTGGTCAGTGCCGATTATGAAAACATGGGTACAGCAAGAGCAAAAACTGGTTATCAATTTAAAACCATGATTCGCGCTGGACTTGAGCCTGCAGCAAGCACTGATATGACAGGCATCTACCTTGGCAATATCGACCCCTTCAAAGCAATTTATGCAACCGTGACAAGACAATCCGATATGGGCATCTTTGAGCATCAAGAAGCTATCAGGGTTCGCGATGCCATCAGAATATGGGCCATCTGGCCAGCTAAAGCAGTTGGCGAAGACAAAGTTACAGGCAGCATTGAAGTTGGCAAATATGCTGATATGGCCGTACTCTCTGACAATATTTTTACCATTCCAAAACACTCTCTCAAAGATGTCAAAGCATCTATGACTGTTGTTGGCGGAAGGGTCGTTTACAAATCCAACTAAAAGGTCAACCCAAAAAGCGTATCTCAGGAAAAATAAAAGCCACCCGAGGGTGGCTTTTACTGAAACGGTAAAACTAACTAGCTAATTTAAGCAGTCAATTAAGCAGCTTTACGGCTTTTTGCAGCTGGCTTAGCAACAGCGTATTAACCTTGAATGTTTGCCAAAGCAGCATCAACGTTCTTTTCAAAGTTAGCAAATGCGTCAGTTGCAGTTGCACGAACTTGGTCGCACTGTTGGAGTGAAGACTCAAATGCAGTTTTGAATGCAGAAACAAAAGCCTCAGAACCAGCAGGAGCTTGTTTAGTAGCTTCTTTAACAAACTTCACCAAGTCAGCACGCGCGTCATCAATAGAAGCGTCAACTACTTGAGCAACTTCTTTGTTACCGGTACGCACTACTTTGTTTACTTTAGCTTGGTAAGCAGCAGCGTATTTAGCGGCTTCTTGAGCAGCTTCTGGCTGAGCCAATTTAGCCAACTGTTGTGCGTCTTTGATTGCCAACAATTGTGAGCTTGCATCTTGAGCAACAACTAAAGCATCTTTAGCGGCAGCTTGGTTGATTTCAGCTCATTCTTGAGCGCTTTCAACAGCAACTTGTGCCAAATGTTTAGCGTTTGCGATAGCTTTAGCTCGTGCAGCTGCGAATTGGTCATTTAATTGAGTTTGAAACATGATTTATTCTAACTTTAAGTAAATGGGTTGTTTATTGCGACGCACCATTTTAAGCGTCCCATTTTCCAAATGCAAGATATTTTTGTTGCAAAGCAACATATTTTTTAGTCACCATCATTTCAAGCGTTTAAATGAGGTTTTTCAAGGGCTTAGCCAGTATCCCTATCATTGGAGATGCCTCTAAAAAAGCTGAGATTTCCTAAAAATCAGTCTAAATTACCCAGCCAAAACGGCTCACTTTACCCAGGCGGTAAAGTCCTCGGCATTCACTCTAGGGGTAATAAAGGTGTTCACAATGTCAGCTTTATCGGCATAACCTAGCGCCATACCGCATACCAACATTTCATTCTCTTTTGCACCAATAGAAGGCAGGATGATCTTTGCATAATCATTCCAGGCTGCTTGCGGGCAAGTATCCAAGCCCTCGCCTCTAGCAGCGACCATGATGTTCTGCAAAAACATTCCATAGTCCAACATAGAGCCTCTACCCAACTCTTTGTCGATCGTAAACAACAGACACACCGGAGCACAAAACGCCTCAAAGTTTTTGCGATGCTGAGCATGCATCTTCTCTTTGTCGCCTTTGGTGATTCCGAGTAGACCATATAAACCCAAACCCTTTTCACGACGTCTATCGATGTAAGGACTGAACCATTTCGCAGGGTAATACTCATAGGCTGGCTGATACTCTTTAGCCAGCTCTGGATTGGCAGCAATGCCGTCATATACAGCGCAAACTTTTTTGCATAACTCTTTAAGTGCGTCGCCTTCTACAACATATGCTTTCCAAGGTTGAGTATTAGTGCCGGAAGGTGCGCGTGCAGCTATATTCAGTCACTTGATGATGATCTCTTTAGAGGCCGCCTATTTTGTAAATGCCCGCACAGACATGCGGGATGTAATTGCCTCGGCTGGAGTTAATGCCTTCATCACTTACCCTTTAACTTTTTAGCATTTATGTCTACTGAATCATTTCAAGATATCTTACTAGCTCGCGCCTGATGTAGTTTCTTATAGCTATCCAATAGGCGCTGGTGTCTATCCAGGCCCTCTAAGCTCAAACCAGTGGGCGTTAGCCCATAAAAACGCACGCTACCGTCGATAGAACCCATCACGGCATCCATTCTGGCATCGCCAAACATGCGGCGGAAGTGCAATGCGTAATCCGCCATCTCCAACGCTTCATCGAGCATCACTTCGAGGGCCGCATTCAAGACTTGATAAAACAACTTGCGTTCGACAGTATTGTCGTTGTACTGCAGGAAAGCCCCCCACTAAATCATGCGCCTCTTCAAAGCGTTGCAGGGCGAGATTGATTAGCAACTTCAACTCGAGCACCGTGAGTTGGCCACAGACAGTATTCTCATTAAATTCAATCCCAATCAGCGTAGCGATATCCCCATACTCATCGAGCTCGTTATTCTCCAGACGATCGAGTAAAGACATTAAGCCGGCATCATCTAATTCTGATAACCCGAGAATATCGTTTCGAAATAACAATTCCTTATTGGTGTTATCCCAAATGAGGTCTTCCACTGGGTAAACCTCAGAATATCCAGGCACTAAGATTCGACAGGCAGTAGCGCCCAATTCGTCATATACCACCACATATACTTCCTTACCCATCTCTTTCAGGATGCCAAATAGAGTATCGACCTCTTCGGCATTTGAGTCTTTACCTTTGCCTGAAAAATCCCAATCTACAAATTCATCATTCGATTTAGCGCTGAAGACGCGCCATGACACGATGCTACTGAAGTCGATAAAGTGCTCAACGAAGTTATTGGGTTCGATTACCGCTTCGCTTGTAAAGGTGGGCTGGGGTAAATCATTCAGACCCTCTAGGCTGCGCCGCCACTACAATAGTTCAGTCAGACTACGCTCTAACGCTACCTCTAAGCTGGGATGCGCACCGAATGAAGCAAAGACCCCGCCTGTGCGTGGATTCATTAAGGTAACGCACATCACTGGATAGATGCCGCCAAGCGATGCATCCTTCACCAATACTGGAAAGCCTTACTCTTCTAGGTTCTGCATGCCTGCCCAAATTCCAGGGTATCGTGCCAACACTTCCTTTGGGACATCTGGCAAAGCGATTTCACCTTCAATAATTTCTCGCTTAACCGCTCTCTCAAAAATTTCCGACAAACATTGCACTTAAGCTTCGGCGAGCGTATTACCAGCACTCATGCCATTGCTCAAAAATAAGTTTTCAATCAAATTCGACGGAAAATAAATTGTCTTGCCATCGGATTGACGAACGTACGGCAAAGAACAAATGCCGCGTTGCTGATTCCCAGAATTGGTATCCACCAAATGCGATGCGCGCAACTCGCCATCCGGGTTGTAAATCTTTAAACAGTACTCATCCAAAATTTCAGACGGTAATGCATCTTTTGGTCCAGCCTTGAACCACTTTTCGCTGGGATAGTGCACAAACGGCGCATTGGCAATCTCCTCCCCCCAGTAAGCGCCAGCATAAAAGTGGTTATTACTAAGACGCTCTATGTACTCTCCCAGGGCTGATGCCAGCGCACTTTCCTTGGTTGCGCCTTTGCCGTTGGTGAAACACATCGGTGAATGTGCATCGCGGATATGCAAGGACCAGGCATTGGTATTGAATAATGTAAACAACCAAAACTGCAATTTCATTTCATACCAATAGTAGATAATTCGCAGCCCACCTCGCTTGCCTTTACCTCTATTTGAATCGCCAAACCTTAACTTCCGCAATCCTCCGGTCCCCGCAATCACATCTCCAGATTTAGGCATGATAAGCAAGAAGTTTTGCAGCTTTCTATACTCATCGTCCGTTATATAATCCTGGCGATAACGCTCAAACGAGGGCAATTCAACAAACAGTGCTTTGATTTCATACTATACGCAACTTGCGTATAAGTCAATAAGCCTAAAACTAGTAGGTTTTAGGGGTATAAGCACACCCCGCCCACTTATTACCCACCTTAAGCGACATTGCCATACGGCACTATGCTATCGCTGGAATTATGGCTAAGCGTGGGGATGACTGGAGGATTGCGGGGGTGAGCGTTACTTAAAGTAACGCTTGGGATTAGTGCATCAAATGGCATCAACCCTTATGTATTGTTTTGGTAACTCCAAATTTAGTAACCGCCAAACTCAACTTATGAACACGAACAGGTTGGGAATCTTCATAAAAATTATGTATTAATTTCTGGAAATGCTCTTTAGTTTGATTGCACTTAACCAACATCAACACTTCTGTAAGGCGCAATTTTTCTGAAAATAACTCAAAATACATGCCTTTTGACCTATGTGAATTTTTCAATACGGGGAATAATTCTCTGCTCTTTTTCATAAGCCCAGCCATTAAACTTAATTGCAAAAATATCTAAAGCATCCTTTTTTGACAAATGGCTTTTGCCATCAAATGTCACTCTATTTCTATATCTAACTTTAATTAGATCGCTTTCATCTACATCAAACCCCAAACCTATACCCCTATGGTCATCTGCGTAATGTGACCACATTAATGGTGACGTATAGTCGCTAGAAAATGAAACTACTCCATATGTATTGTTCAAAACATCAACGGATTGCATATTGCAATTGCGCATATTTTTATCGCGTAAATGGATACAAGAGAGCTCGAAAGGATCATTAAGCTCCTTAAACCTTGAAATCTTTAGCCACCGTTTCTCAATAGCCTGAATCGCCCACTCTTCTTTCATGCATTTATAAAGCCTCATGAAATTATTCACTCAACTTAGATTTAAATGTTTGAGATGCCTCTGAAAGCATCTGATGAATAGGCATCTTCTCGTCATGTTTGCCATCAAGAGTAGCCGAAGCATTATAAGAAATTACATCAATTGCTCGATCCATTAGTTTTTCAATTAGAGAAGAATCATCTAACTTAAGATCTGTAATCTGTTTTTTATCACTCTCATAAGATTTAGCCATCGCCTCTTTATGTGAGTGCCCTTCAAGCAATCGTTTGTTTTCGCTCCTTCTCTTATTAACAAAGTAGGCAAACCAAATCACAGGAGCATAGATTGGTAGCTTCATTAAAAATGCCCTGCGTAATTCATCCAGATTTTTAGAGTTATCTGGTGCAAAATACATTGCCATAGAAAGCAATGCAATTAGAGAAATGTAGAAAACTACCGAATACGCGATGATATATCCTCGGTATGAGCGCTTTTTTTTGCAGAGTACTCACTTGCTAATCCCGCACTTGCGGCGCCAGGAAGTAAATCCTCTACCTTAAGATTTAATGCATCAAACTTTGCCTGCTGATCAAGCTCAATTTTTGATAATTGATTTAATCTTTCATCAATTTCATTTTTTAGACTGGGTTGAGGCTCTCCAGAAGGGGCTGGCAAGCCATAGACTTTTGAATAAAAATCTTCCAGCTCTTGTCGTTTGGACTGAATTTCATTGAATGCATTTTCTGATGCTTCTTTAGCTGCTTGGATAGTTTTTTCACTTTCTGAAACAATATTTTTTAATGCAGGCGCACCATCCTTATCGACCAATAAATCTTCATATAAAGCTTTAATTTGCTCACTCTTAGAAGTGGGCTCACGTAGAAGATTTTCAAATTTTGCATCTTTCCCTTCGATACCCTCAACCCCAAAGAGACTATGTTGCAAATCAGAGATTTGTTTGTTAACACCCAGAATGTGTTCCTGAGCCTCATTTACTTTAGATGTAGCAACATTAATTTGCTCAAGATTCGCTTGGGCATTTTTCTCGAACGCCTCGAGCGATGAATTGATTGAGGCTGTGTAGGTTTTTAATGCTTCATACAGCGCTTTTGCAGAATCAGCATCTGAAATGATGTATGGCTTTATATACGTCAATATGTTATCCGCTGCATCATTTGCAGTTGCTAAATTTGCATTATTGTTCGATGTCGCATATTGATTAATTTGCTGCAAACAGTTATTTGCTTGAGTCTTAGCGTTATCCAATATAGATAATGGCATTAAATCGGGGTCTACAGATGTCAGAATGCTGTCGATATAAGAATATATTTTGCTTAATCTACCAACCTCTTCCGTCGTAGCTGTAGCAGTTGGGTCGTCAATGGCTATCTGTGAAATAGCTTCATTCAATTGGTTCCACACCTCATGGAACTGATGAGCTTCAAATGCGATCGACCATCTTGACATACTAAACCTACCTTTTAAGCTTATCTGACACTTCAATTAGATATGAAATTCATATAGATATCCAGCGATTAAAGGACAAAACCCCCACCATTTCTGATGAGGCTTTGCTTTTCTGGTTGGCCCACCAGGACTTGAGAACCTGTTTCTAGGAGGCCTGATTGCTAATACCCAACTTGAAGTAAGTGGTTCCAATCACCGGGCTCTCGTAGTAAGGCTTAATTTTCATGAAACCCAATCTTTCATACAAAGAAATAGCCTTCTCCATTGTTGGCAAAGTATCCAATAACAAACATGAATACCCAGCAGTCTTTGCGTGAGGAGTAATTAGATCAACCAAATGCTTACCAATCTGTAAATTGCGATACTGCGGCCTCACATATAAACGCTTCATTTCACATGCCTTGGGACATTGAGTCAAAGCAACCTGGCGAACTGCCACACATCCAGCCAATTGATCATCTACATAAGCAAGAAGAATAATTAGGCCTTTTGGCTCAGCATATTTTCCCGGCAAAAGTGCCAGCTCTTGCTCAAAGTCTTGATATGCCAAATCAACCCCAATAGCACCCGCATACTCACGAAATAGCTCTCGAACTAATTCCATATGCGTTTGGGATGTGGCGTTAATAAATTTCATCATCAAAATAATGATATCAAATAAAAAGCCACTCCGAAGAGTGGCTTTGTTCTTGGTGGGCCCACCAGGACTTGAACCTGGGACCAAAGGATTCCGGTTTGTGTAATTTTCATTACTCCCTGGACTATGCCTTCATCATATCGATTGCTCGACTTAGATGGGTGCCGTCTAGTCTCTACACGTTCAAAGTATTTCTACTAAGCTTCGCTCGGTGTTGCCATATTCGTTTAAAACGATTTGTGCATTTAGTCAAAAATACATTAACCCGTTTAAACGACTTTAGGTTTCTCCGAATTTGACACCATCCCTTATGCAGTTTCCACGCATAAGGCACAACTTTCGCTATGAGTCCTCTGCTCTAACCAACTGAGCTATGGGCCCGTTAGTCTTTGATCAATCTTCTTCGAGGAAGGTCTTGAATTTGTCACTACGGCTTGGGTGACGCATCTTGCGGAGAGCCTTCGCTTCAATCTGACGAATACGCTCACGTGTAACGTCAAACTGTTTACCTACTTCTTCGAGAGTGTGATCAGTACTCATCTCAACACCAAAGCGCATACGTAATACTTTTGCTTCACGCGGTGTCAATGAATCAAGCACGTCTTTCACCACATCACGCATAGAGTCATGCAATGCGGCTTCAGCCGGAGCCAAGGTATTACCGTCTTCAATGAAGTCGCCCAAATGAGAGTCCTCATCATCACCAATTGGCGTCTCCATGGAGATAGGCTCTTTAGCGATCTTCATGATCTTACGAATCTTATCTTCCGGAATCTCCATCTTCAGCGCCAAGGTTGCCGCATCTGGCTCATGGCCAGTTTCTTGCAAGATCTGACGGCTGATACGGTTCATCTTATTGATCGTCTCAATCATATGAACTGGAATACGGATCGTGCGAGCCTGGTCAGCGATCGAACGAGTAATCGCCTGACGAATCCACCATGTCGCATAGGTAGAGAACTTATAGCCACGACGGTATTCAAACTTATCCACCGCCTTCATCAAGCCGATATTGCCTTCTTGAATCAAATCCAAGAACTGCAAACCACGGTTGGTGTACTTCTTAGCAATGGAAATAACCAAACGCAAGTTAGCTACAGTCATCTCACGCTTCGCTTCACGAGCACGCTTCTCGCCCGCGAGCATTTGCTTGTTCACTTCTTTCAACTCTGGCAATGGAAGGACGACATTCTTTTGAATATCAATCAATTTCTGTTGCAACTCTTGAATCGCTGGAACATTACGCTGTAAGAGCGCACTGTAAGGCTTGTTCTCTTTCAATAACTTGTCTGTCCAAGCGAGGTTCATTGACATCTTAGGGAAGTCTTTTAATACCTCACCACGATTCACGCCAACCTTATCCACCAACAAGCTCACGATACCGCGCTCGAGCTTCCAAACCTGGTCAACTTGTGAACGCATGGTGTCGCACAGCTTCTCAACACTCTTCGCTGTTAAACGGAAACCCAGCAGCTCAGCGCGAATTACATCTTGTGCTTTAACGTAAGCAGGACAGTTGTAACCATCTTTATCGAAGGCGCGACGCATTTTCTCGGCTTGCGTACGAACAACCGCAAACTTCTCTAAAGAAATCTGCTTCAATTCTTCTAATTGCTTGGCATTTGCTGTCGCAGCACCACCGCCGCCACCGCCACCTTCTTCGCCGTCTTCAGCATCTGGATCTATCTCTGGCTCATCTGGTCCAAGCTTAATATCTTCCGCATTTGGATCAAGCAAACCGTCGACAAACTGGTCGATCTCCATCTCGCCACTAGCGATCTTGTCAACGTTACTCAGAATCTCAGCAATCGTTACAGGGCAAGCAGCCAAAGCCATCACCATATCTTTAAGGCCGGCTTCAATCTTCTTCGCAATAACGATCTCGCCTTCGCGAGTTAACAGGTCTACTGTACCCATCTCACGCATATACATACGTACTGGGTCGGTTGTGCGACCAAACTCGGAATCCACTGTGGATAGAGCTGCTTCCGCCTCTTCCTCAGCCTCCTCTTCAGATGCTGCGGCAGATGCGTTATCAGACAGAATTAGTGTTTCTGCATCAGGAGCCTGTTCGTAAACAGTAATACCGATGTCATTGAGCAAGCTAATCAAAGTTTCTAATGCATCAGCATCAGACAACTCGTCAGACATCACGTCATGCATCTCGCCATGGGTTAAGTAACCCTTGGACATACCCATCTTGATCAAAGTCTTCAAGCGAGCACGACGTAATTCTTGCTGCTCTTCTGTGCCCAACTGTTGCGCGGCAAATTCTTTTAAAAGCGCTTTTTCTTTTGCCTTACGCTCACGCGCTTTTTGACGATCCGTTAATACTGGCTCTGCAGCTTCAGCGGGCGCATCCGCTTTTGCTTTGCGGCCACGCTTCTTTTCTTCTTCAACCACTACAGGCGCTTCAGCTTCTGCGACCTTGGCTTTTTTGCCCTTCGTTTCTTTGGCTTCTTTCATTTCTTTTGCTGCTTTAGCTGGCTCAGCCTTAGGTGCCGCTACCGCTTTACCTTTTTTAACTGGCTTTACTTTCACTTCCGCTTTAGCAGCTTTTGCAGGCACTTTGGCAACAGGTTTAGCGGGAGCGGATTTTGCAGCCGCCTTTACTGGCTTGGCTGGTGTCTTCGCTTTTGGAGCTGGGTTAGCTGGGGCTTTTGCCTTAGGTGCTGGCTTGGCCGGAGCTTTTGCTTTAACAACAGGCTTTGCAGCCGCCTTTACTGGCTTGGCTGGTGTCTTCGCTTTTGGAGCTGGTTGTTTGGTCTTGGTATTCGGCATTTATTAGCACTTGCTCACATTACTGTTGTTGATATCGACTGATTAAACACAGCCCCGTAGTCATTCTTTTACTCACTTACCCGCTTACCCCCAAATGTCATCAAAATAAAGTGCAAGTTGCTGAATTAAAGCGATTTTTTGCTTTTGAACAGAGGATTATAGTCGATTGCGACTTTTTTTACCCCCTTCCCACCTAAAAATATGGGGTAATTTCAGGGGATTTCTAGGGTAATTTTCAGAAATTCTTATGAGAATTTCAGCTTTTCGCCCAATTCCCGATAGCGGGCCTTGTCTTGCTCGGTGGCAACGCTTCCCGCGATCTTTTGAGCAATTTCAGTCATTTCTTGCTTGAGATGGGTTAACTCTAGTTTTTTGAATGCCCCTTCTAGATCGGCAGCCGCCCCTTCAAGCTCTAAATCCGAGCCCATCACGCGATTTCGCAGAACTTCGTACAAGGGTGCAAACTCGCTACGAGACAGTTGATCCTGAAACATTGCAAATGCACCCGCTCCCGCAGTAGCCGGCGTATTACCCTCACCTGGAATGAGTTCCACCAAATCACACTGCGACAAAAGATCTTTCATTAAGGCATGTGCTTTTTCAGATCTTTGTTCGGCAGCCTTTAATGCGAGTGCGCGCTTATTCGCATCCAATGCTTTACCCAAGTGTGGAAACTGAATAATGACGCGCAACATTTGCTCAGCCAAATCTGTTGGCGCTTTTGGCGGTTCCATATTTTGCGTGGTAACTCGCTTTGCGGATCCCTTGGATGCTTGCCAAGGCGCACTCTGTCGATTGCCGTTACCCGAAAAATTATTCTGACTATTTTGACTACCTTGACCGCTTTGAGTACGCGCTTGCATTGATTGATATTGTGTTTGTCGCGTGGGCGCAGGTGCAACTGTTAAACCACAAAATGCCTCGAGCTCTGCATGGGTTGTATTGGTCCGAATCGCCAACTCACGCAAAATTTGTGTGCGCAATGCAATTGGCGGCATGGAGAATAAGAGCGGCTTAGCAGCATGATGCGTATGGGCCCTACCTTCTGGGGTCGTTAACTCATGATCCTCGCTCACTACCTTAAAGAAGAATCTCGAAATCGACATCGCTTCTTTAATCACCTTCTCAAAAGCGGGTGCTCCGTAAGCACGCACATAACTATCTGGGTCATGTTCTGTGGGCAAAAATAGAAAACGAACTTCTTTGTCGTCCGATATTAATGGCAAGCATGTTTCAAGCGCACGCTGCGCGGCCCGTTGACCTGCAGCATCACCATCAAACGAAAACACCACTTTATCGGTTTGACGCAATAACATCCGTACATGGTTCGCAGTACACGCCGTTCCTAAAGTTGCAACTGCATTAGGGAATCCCAATTGCGCCAATGCAACTACATCCATGTAACCTTCACAAACGAGGACATATTCTTGCGCGCGAATCGCTTGTCTGGCTTCAAACAAACCATACACAGTATTGCCTTTTGAGAACAAAGGGGTCTCAGGAGAATTTAAATACTTTGGCTCACCTTGATCCAGAATGCGCCCACCAAAACCAATCGTTTGACCTTTGGGACTGCGAATCGGAAACATGATGCGATCACGGAAACGGTCGTACCGTTTCACATTTGCGCCCTCGGACTGCTCACCCTGAATCAAGAGGCCGCCCTCTAACAAAGTCTTTGCCACTTCATCATTGGAATAAGACCCAAAAACCACCTCTAAACCCTGCCAGCCATCAGGCGCATAACCCAAGGCATAGCGCTTAGCGATCTCACCAGTCAAACCGCGTCCTTTGAGATATTCAACGGCGCGAGTATTGCCTTTCAGTTGCTGACGATACCAATCCGCGGCAGAACTCATCACCTCGCTGAGCGCCATAGCTTGCTGCTGTCTTGCCACGTCATTGGCAGTGCGCTCTTCACGAGCCACATCAAGGCCTGCTGACCGCGCCAAATCTTCGATTGCATCTACGTAACCGAGACCCGAATACTCCATCAAGAAACTAATGGCAGATCCATGTGCGCCACACCCAAAGCAGTGATAGAACTGCTTTGTATGGGATACTGAAAATGATGGAGACTTCTCCGAATGAAAGGGACAAAAACCTTGAAAGTTCGCGCCCGCTTTTTTTAACTTAACATGCTGCCCAACCACATCAACGATGTCCACCCGATTTAAGAGATCGGCGATAAAGGATTGTGGGATGAGTGCCATAAGGCGAGTATGAAGCTGTTTTGCTTGCTTAGCTAGTCAGCGAATTACTTACTTTGCTAGCGCGGCTTTTACCAAGCCAGAAACTTTACCCATATCGGCTTTGCCAGCCAACTGGCCTTTGAGCACGCCAATCACTTTGCCCATGTCCTGTGGGCCAGCAGCGTCCGTAGAAGCCACTGCCGCAGCGACCGCAGCTTCAACCTCAGCATCAGACAACTGGGCTGGCAAGTAGGCTTGCAAGATCACCATTTCGGAAGCCTCAACCGCAACCAAATCATCACGTCCTGCTTTTTCAAACTGAGAGATCGAGTCTTTGCGTTGCTTAATCATTTTTTCAACAGTAGCAATCACACCAGCATCATCCACTACGATGCGCTCATCGACTTCGCGCTGTTTAATTGCCGCCAACAAAAGACGAATCGTTCCTAGGCGCTCAGTTTCTTTTGCGCGCATAGCGTTTTTCATATCTTCGGTAATTTGATCTTTTAGGCGCATGACTTTATTCCTATTAATAAATATAGAACGTAGAACGGATATCTTTTGATACTGAACAGCGGCGATTAAAAAGCAAAAACCCGCTGCGCTTCACCGTCAGCGGGTTTCAAAGCTTCTCGGTGAAAAGAGCTTTTAAATTCGATTAGTAAAGCTTCTTAGGCAACATTTGGCTGCGAATACGCTTGTAATGGCGCTTAGCAGCTGCAGCCTTCTTACGCTTACGCTCAGCTGTTGGCTTCTCGTAGAACTCGCGCGCACGCAAGTCTGTCAAAAGGCCATTCTTTTCAATGGTGCGCTTGAAACGGCGCAATGCCACTTCAAATGATTCGTTTTCGCGGAGGCGGACTGTAGTCATACTTATTTAACTCGTATATGCTCGATAAAAAATATCGAAAAATTAACTGAATTGTGATTTTAGCACGACCAAAAATGATTGTTTTAGGAATAGAAACCTCTTGTGACGAGACCGGGGTGGCTTTATACAACACCATGCCTTGGGAAGAGGGTAAACCGGCCTTCCAAGGCATACTTGGCCAGGGCTTGCACTCGCAAATCGCCATGCACCGGGACTATGGCGGCGTTGTTCCTGAATTGGCCTCCCGCGACCACATTCGCCGTGTTTTGCCCCTTTTGAACCAATCTTTAGCCGAATCCGGCCTCAAATTAGCTGATATTAATGCCATAGCCTTCACCCAAGGCCCTGGATTGGCTGGCGCCCTCCTCGTGGGCAGCGCTTTTGCCAAATCCCTAGCTCAAGGCCTTAATTTGCCGTCTATTGGGATTCATCACCTTGAAGGACATCTTCTTTCACCGCTGTTAGGTCAAACCGCCCCCCAATTTCCCTTTATCGCACTGCTCGTGTCAGGTGGCCACACCCAGCTCATGAAAGTCTCCGGCATCGGGCAGTACGAACTACTAGGCGAGACCTTGGATGACGCAGCAGGAGAAGCTTTTGATAAAACTGCCAAATTATTGGGATTGGACTATCCGGGCGGTGCAGCGATTTCAAAATTAGCGGCGCGAGGTCGATCTGGAATATTTGATTTACCAAAACCCATGCTGCACTCGGGCGATTTGGATTTTTCTTTTTCAGGGTTAAAAACCGCCGTTCTGAATCAAGTAAAAAAATTCGATGAGAAAAAGATTATCGATACTTCTGAGATAGCGCAATTTCATGCGGATCTGGCGAGAAGCTTTGTCGATGCAATCGTGGCGGTATTGGTTAGCAAATCAGAGAAGGCGCTCAAGCAAACGGGATGCAAACATTTGGTGCTTGCCGGTGGCGTCGGCGCTAACTTGCAACTACGAAATGCTCTCAACGACAAAGCCGCACGCAATGGTTTTGAAGTGCACTATCCACCACTTAAACTCTGTACCGATAACGGTGTAATGATTGCTTTTGCTGGTGCATTGCGAATGCTAACCAAAAATAATGGCTCCACAACTTCTGGAGCCTTTGATGTCAAACCCCGTTGGGATTTGCAAAGCAATAATCTGAAATAAATTATTGCTTGTGGCTGATCCGCGCGAACGCACTGTGATTATGGATAGATTCAAAGTTCTCCGCTTCAACCACAAAAGACTGGATACGCTGATCCGCCTTGAGATTACCAGCCACATCCCGTACCAAATCTTCTACAAATTTAGGATTGCTGTAGGAGCGTTCGGTAACCCACTTCTCGTCGGGGCGCTTTAATAAGCCCCATAACTCACTGGAGGCTTCACTCTCAGCGGCAACAACTAAATCTTCCACTGTCATTTGAGTATTCGGATCCAAAGAGACCGTCATCGTGACATGTGAGCGCTGGTTATGCGCACCAAAATCAGAAATTTCTTTTGAGCATGGGCACAAACTCATCACAGGCACTTGTGCACGCAAACCTAATGCAACATCAGTGGCGCCTGCCGCATTATGTTTTACAGTAGCCATCCAAGCGACTTCGTAATCCATCAGACTTTCAACACCGGATACTGGCGCAGCTTTTGTCACAAAGTGCGTGTATGTAAATTGCACATGCCCTTCTTTGGCATCGAGCAATGGCAGCATCTCACGCACCATCGCCACCACTGAAGTGCTATCAACCGCAATATCTTGCTTTTGCAACAAAGCCATGAAGCGGGACATATGCGTTCCCTTCACGTGCGCAGGCAAAGCGACATCCATTTCGAAAAGACCTACTGATGGAAAATTTCCAGTCTTGCTGCGAATAGTGAGCGGATGACGCACACCACGAATACCCACTCGCTCAATCGGCAAAGCGCGCTCATCCCGAGTGGATTGCACGTCGGACATTGCATTAGGCTTCAAACGAGCGGGGTTAATGTCATTCATAGCTCTATTTTCAGGCAAAACAGGCTTATTTGCCCACAAGCACAGAATTTGGTGTCAATACCGCCGGAAAACGCTGTTTGATAGAGTTGGCAATACCTTCTACATCCAAGCCACACTTGGTCATCAGTAAACCGTAGTCACCATGTTCAATAAATGCATCAGGAAGACCTAATTGCAGGAGGGGTTTATGAATTCCGAGGTTTGATAACGCTTCTAAACAGGCGCTACCAGCGCCGCCAGCAATCGCGCCATCTTCAATCGTGACCAAATAATCATGATCTGCCGCTAGAGATTGAATCAAATCTACATCAAGCGGTTTAACAAAACGCATATTGGCAACCGTCCCGTTAATACCCTCGGCCATTTCGAATGCGGGATAAAGCAAAGTACCAAAAGCCAATATCGCCACACGTTGTCCAGCTGGCGCAGTCGATTTGCGACGAACTTCGCCTTTGCCTATCGGCAAAGTACGCAATTCTTTAGAAGGAGTTGCGCCAACACCAGATCCGCGTGGGTAACGCACTGCGCTTGGATGCGGCTGATGAAAAGCAGTTGTTAATAAATCCCAGCATTCCGCTTCATCTGCGGGCGTCATCACCAGCATATTCGGGATGCAGCGCAAGAATGGGATGTCATATGCACCAGCATGAGTTGCGCCATCAGCGCCTACCAAGCCTGCACGATCGAGCGCGAACAGCACTGGTAAATCTTGCAAAGCCACATCATGAATTAACTGATCGTAGGCACGCTGCAAGAAAGTGGAATAGATTGCCACTACTGGCTTCATCCCTTCGCAGGCCATGCCGGCTGCAAACGTCACCGCATGCTGCTCAGCGATACCAACATCGTAGTAACGCTTCGGAAAATTCTTTTCAAACTCAACTAAGCCAGAGCCTTCACGCATTGCCGGAGTAATACCAATCAACAAAGGATCGGCATGCGCCATATCGCATAACCATTCACCGAATATTTGAGTGAACGTTTTCTTGCTGGCAACTGCTTTTTTAACGCCTTCTTCTGGATTGAATTTGCTAGGGCCGTGATACAGCACTGGATCCGCTTCGGCTAACTCATAGCCTTGGCCTTTTTTAGTCACCACATGCAAGAACTGCGGGCCGCGCCCTTCAAGCGCTAAGCGACGTACGTTCTGCAACATGGGAATCAAGGCATCTAAGTCGTGACCATCAATCGGACCAAAGTAATTGAAGCCAAACTCTTGGAAGATAGTGGATGGAGAAACCATACCCTTGGCATGATCTTCAAGACGTTTAGCGAACTCACGTAAGGGTGGCGCGATCGATAAAACACTGTCAATCCCTTTTTTGGTTGCGGAATAAATATTGCCGCTAAGCAATCTAGCCAAATGGCGATTAAGCGCGCCCACCGCAGGAGAGATCGACATATCATTGTCATTCAAAATGACAACTAAAGGCAGATCGTCATACACGCCTGCGTTATTCATTGCCTCAAATGCTTGGCCGCCTGTCATCGCGCTATCACCAATGACGGCTACAGCAACATGTCTCTCGCCCTTTGTTTGAAACGCGCGCGCCATACCCATGGCAGCGGAAATACTCGTAGATGAGTGGCCAGTACCAAAAGCATCAAACTCACTTTCTGAGCGGTGTGGGAATCCCGAAAGGCCTTTGTATTGACGCAAGGTGTTCATGCGCTCGCGACGACCTGTCAAAATTTTATGCGGATAACTTTGATGCCCTACGTCCCACACAATCCGATCATCTGGTGTATCAAAGACGTAATGCAAAGCGATGGACAATTCGACCGTTCCCAAATTGGACGATAAATGACCACCTGTTTTTGAAACAGAATCTAAAACAAATTCGCGCAATTCATCCGCTACTGCGGGCAACTCTTCACGCGAGAGTTTTTTAAGATCGTCAGGGGAATGGATGGAATGTAAAGTCATGAAATCTAATAATGTGTACTGATTTATCTCTCTTATTTCTCTTCCATCTTTCTTACTTACCGCGATTAACAACTAAGAGAGCTAAATCTTTTAATGCCTGCGCTGATACGCCAAAACTATCCAAGCTAGCAATAGCTGCCTCTTGCAGCTCCTTAGCTTGTTTCTTTGCATAGTCTAAACCCATCAAGGTCACATAGGTCGGCTTATTGGCGGCAGCATCTTTGCCGGCCGTCTTACCCAATGTCTGTCTGTCAGCAGTGGCATCGAGTACATCATCCACAATCTGAAATGCCAATCCCAGGGATCTTGAATAAGTTGCGAGATGCGTCATTTGCGTCTTATCCAGATGAGCGGCAATACCGCCTAATTCCACCGCGCAAGATAATAGAGCGCCGGTCTTCATTGCATGCATTTGCTTTAGGCCAGCGAGATCTAACTTTTTGCCGACACTTTCCAAATCAATCGCCTGTCCACCTGCCATCCCCCGCGAGCCAGAGGAAGCGGCTAAAGCGGCAATCATTTGCAGACGTACTTGAGCGTCGCAGTTTGCATTGGCTAGGATTTCAAAGGCGCGCGTTTGTAACGCATCACCAACTAATAGCGCTGTTGCCTCATCAAATGCTTTATGCACTGTTGGACGACCACGGCGCAAATCATCATCGTCCATGCAGGGCAAATCATCATGCACCAATGAGTAAGCGTGGATACATTCAATTGCCACAGCGGCGGCGTCCAATGACTCAGCTCTAGCCGCATCTCCATTTTCACCAAGTTGACCAGCGGCATAAACCAACAAGGGACGTATCCGCTTGCCCCCACCTTGCGCCGCATAACGCATCGCCTCATGGAAGCGATGGGGGATCGTTTGGGCGGAATCGAGCAAGCGCTCTAAAGCCAACTCGGTTCGCTCAGAGTAAGAGCTCACCCGATCTTGAAATTGAAAAGCAGTAGTCAATTAAGCCTCGAACACTCGAACCTGTTGCTCAACTTGCGTCAACATTCCCTGGCAATGCTTCAGCAAGGCTGCACCCCGTTGATAAGCCAGCAAGATCTCTTCTAGGGAAAATTTTCCAGCTTCCATGTCAGAAATTAGGTTTTCAAGCTCCTTCACAGCCTGTTCATAACGCAAATCTGGGTCAATCTGGACCTCTAGACCAGGTTTTTGACCCTCAGACTTCTTGGTTGCCATAAGCTTATTTCCTTCCTATTTCCAACACGGATAGCGCTACATATTAAAGCGAGAACCCCTTTGCATGGGTATAATCGACCCATTCCTTGCCAATATCTCTCGATCCGTCGATGGTTGGATTGGTTATTCCGCTTAGCTTCGGCTGACGTTTTCGGGGGTGGGGAGAATGACTAATCTGGCTACCGCGCAGAAGCTTGCGCCGTCCAATCTAAAACTGCCGGTTTCGGCATATTTTGACGCTGACTTGTATCAGCAGGAAATTGAACTGCTTTTTAAGCAGGGGCCTGGCTATGTTGGCCACGAACTCATGGTGCCTGAAATTGGCTCCTATCAAACTTTAAGCGCGGAAAATGAAGGGCGCATCCTGGTTCGCAATGAATCTGGAATCGAACTGCTTTCCAATGTTGGTCGCCATCGTCAAGCGCTGATGCTCAACGGTCGCGGCAAAGCCGACAATATTGTGTGCCCATTGCATCGATGGACTGATGACTTGAGTGGCAGCTTATTGGGCGCCCCACACTTTGAAGACAAGCCTTGTTTACATCTAGGCAAATCCCTTTTGCAAAATTGGCAAGGCCTGCTATTCGAAGGCCCACGCGATGTGCGCGAGGACCTCGCGACACTAGGCGTTGCCGATGATCTGAAATTTGATGGCTATGTACTTGACCATGTTGAAGTGCATGATTGCAACTACAACCGGAAAACATTTATCGAGGTGTATCTCGAGGACTATCACGTAGTGCCGTTTCATCCTGGCTTAGGTAAGTTTGTTTCTTGCGAAGATCTTCGTTGGGAGCTTGGAGACTGGCATAGCGTGCAGACCGTTGGTATTCATAAAGATTTAAAAACACCGGGTTCACCAACCTACCGCAACTGGCATGAAGCAGTGCTTCGTCAATTTGACGGCACAGCCCCACGGCATGGCGCTATCTGGCTTACCTACTACCCCAATGTGATGGTGGAGTGGTATCCAGGCGTGCTCTGCGTCTCAACATTGCATCCGATTGGGACTGGTAAAACACGCAACATCGTCGAGTTCTACTATCCAGAAGAGATTGCTTTATTTGAGCGCGAGTTTGTGGAAGCTGAGCGCGCCGCTTACATGGAAACCTGTATCGAAGACGATGAAATCGGCGAGCGTATGGATCAAGGACGCGCCGCGCTCTATGCGCGCGGCCATTAATGAGGTTGGTCCATATCAAAGTCCAATGGAAGATGGCATGCAACATTTTCATGAATGGTATCGCCGTGTCATGAATTTTTAAGGCGCATAATCTCAGAAAGTTTGATAGCCACACCCAATACTCTCATCACTTAAAAATAGGAAGCATCATGACTCCTCAAATTACCGCAAACCAGTTAGAAGAAATCATTAATAGTGGCGAGAATGTTTTGCTCTGTGATTGCCGATTTGATCTAGCCGATCCTTTGAGCGGCAGAAAATCCTACGAAGAAAGCCATATTCCCGGCGCAATCTATGTCGACCTCGACAAAGACCTATCGGGCAATAAGACCGGCACCAATGGTCGCCACCCCCTACCGAGTCCAGAAGCCTGGGCACAAACTAAAACACGGCTAGGCATCAGCCCAAATACACTGATAGTTGCGTATGACAAACAAGGCTCCGTCTATGCCAGCCGCTTATGGTGGATGCTCAAAGCCACTGGTCATGCCAGTGTCCGCGTGCTGGATGGCGGTTTAGATGCCTGGAACGGCCTCATGGGCTCGACCCCAAGAACACCCATTCCTTGTAATCAAGTGATTGCATCGATGCCTTATACCGGCCTGGTTCTGGTGAATGAGGTTGTTGGCAATCTTGAAAGCAAGAAAAATAAAATCATTGATGCTCGTGCCGAAGATCGTTTTCATGGTCAGAACGAAACACTGGATCCCGTTGGCGGACATATCCCTGGCGCAATGAATCGCTTCTTTAAAAACAATCTCAATGCGACTGCGTTTAAAACTCCAGAACAATTATTTAAAGAGTATTCGGAATTTCTGGGTCCGATTAAAGCTTCTCAAGTCATTCATCAATGCGGATCTGGAGTTACCGCTTGCCACAATCTCCTGGCAATGGAAGTCGCTGGCTTTAAAGGCTCACGTCTGTATGCGGGCAGCTGGAGCGAGTGGTGCGCAGATCCCAAAAGACCTGTTGAGCTTTAAGTCGATTGATTTTGGGTTAATGCAGCAGGGACAGTAGAACCACAAATCCAACCCCGCAGGCAATCAAAATTGTTTGACGTAGTGATTCAGCCCAGTGTGGGCGACGGTGCATTTGTGGAATCAAATCGCTCACGGCAATGTAAATAAAACCACTGGAAGCAATGACGAGTAAATATGGCATCGCTGCATGCGCCTTATCCAAACAGAAATACGCCAAGACGCCGCCAACCACGGCAGATAAGCCACAAATGAAGTTGTACAGCAAGGCGCGAGCCCTTGAGAATCCGGCGTTGAGCAAAACTATGAAGTCGCCAATCTCTTGCGGGATTTCATGGGCAATGATGGCGATCGCGGTGAAGATACCTACTTGATAGTCCGCCATGAAGGCTGCGGCAATCAAGATGCCATCGACAAAGTTATGAATACCATCACCAACCAAAATCATCCACCCACTGCGTCCAGCATTTTCCGCATCATGCCCATGATGGTGATGGTGACCATCGTCTTCGTGATGGTGATCGTGGCGCAACAAAGCGATTTTTTCTAATAAGAAAAAACCAAGCAAGCCAGCAAGCAAGGTTGCGAATAAGAGTTGAGACCTTGCGCATTCGATGCTAAATGCCTCTGGCAAGGAGTGCAGCAAAGCGGTTGCCAACAAAATACCAACCGACAAACTCACCATGTTATTAACCATCTTCGACAACATAGCCAAAGAGCAACTTGCAGCCACTAAAACGCTAGCGGTTCCCGCTAAGGCAGTGACCAAGAGAATGCTTTGTAAGACAGTCATCTGGCTTACGCCACTCCGATTTTTTTAAACCAGGCAAGACACTTTTCCAACCCATCCTTTGCGGGACCTTCGCGATAGGTGGCGCGGTAGTCCGCATGGAAAGCATGCGGCGCATCAGGATAAACCTCGAATTGGCAAGCCTTCGCTGCCGGATTTTTGGAAGCCGCTTGCGCTAAAGCCGCACGCATTTGATCAATACTTTCCAAAGAAATACCGGTATCGGCCGAGCCATATAAACCCAGCACTGGCGCTTTTAATCGTGAAACGTAGGCTGGCAACTGAAAGCTACCCACTGGGATCATCTGCTCACCCGCTTTAAGACCATTGAAATCAGTCTCGATAGCTGCGGCTATCACCGGCTCTGACGCCGCTACAAATCCGACGCCAATAGCGGTCGCACTCACGGCCGATGCCTTCATAAAATGACGACGGCTATTTTGGATATCTTCACTCATGATCTTGTCCCCTCGCTTGCATTGCGTATTTGGCGATTAGTGCGCCTCTTCCCAATTATCGCCAATCCCAATACTAACCACCAAAGGCACTTTCAGCTCCGCCACGTGACACATTAAATCCGGCAACTTGGCCTGTAACAGCTCAATCTCATCCATGGGCACATCAAACACCAATTCATCGTGCACCTGCAGGAGCATTTTGGTTTTCAGCTGCTCTTTTTCGAGCCAATCCTCAACCGCAATCATGGCTAACTTGATTAAATCCGCGGCTGTACCCTGCATCGGGGCGTTGATGGCAGCGCGTTCAGCCCCCTGGCGACGCGGCCCATTAGAGCCTTTAATCTCTGGCAACCAAAGACGACGCCCAAAGACCGTTTCTACATAACCATTGTCTCGTGCTTCAAGGCGGGTACGCTCCATATACTGCGCAACCCCTGGATAACGATCGAAGTATTGAGCAATATAGTTTTTGGCAACCGAGCGCTCAATACCCAAGTTACCCGCCAATCCAAAAGCACTCATGCCGTAAATAAGGCCAAAGTTAATCACCTTGGCATAACGACGCTGCTCACAATTAACATCATCTAATGGTACGCCAAAGATTTCCGCGGCTGTAGCTTGGTGTACGTCTTTACCGTCTCTAAAGGCAGCTAAAAGATTTGCATCTTCAGCGATATGCGCCATGATGCGCAACTCTATCTGCGAGTAGTCGGCCGACAATAATTTACAACCTTCCGCCGGAATAAAGGCCTCTCGAATACGCCTACCCTCTTCGGTACGCACGGGAATATTTTGCAGATTCGGATCACTTGATGCGAGGCGGCCGGTGACTGCCGTAGCTTGCGAGAAGTTGGTATGAACTCGTCCTGTTTTTGGATCAGCCATGCGAGGTAGCTTTTCAATATAAGTCGACATCAACTTCGCCAAACTGCGATAGTCCAGAATGCGTGCTGGCAATGGATAGTCTTCAGCCAGCTTCTGCAAAACCTCTTCATTTGTAGATGGCGCGCCTGATGGCGTTTTCTTGATGACGGGTAATTCAAGTTTTCCAAATAAAATTTCGGCGATTTGTTTAGGTGACTGGATATTGAAGGGCTGACCAGCAAGCCGATGAATTTCCCCTTCCAACTCTAAAAGACGCTTGCCTACTTGCTGCCCTTGTTTAGCCAAGCGAGCCGAATCAATCCGAATGCCATTGCGCTCCATCATGCCCAACACACGCATAGCGGGCATTTCCACTGTTTCATAAATGTAGAGTAAACCGGGGTTTTCCTGAATCTGCGGCCATAACTCTAAATGCAGGCGCAAAGTGATATCCGCATCTTCTGCCGCGTAATCTGTAGCAATTTTCAGGTCCACCTGATCAAAGCCAATCTGATGAGCCCCTTTGCCACAAACCTCTTCGTAACGAATGGTTTTCATCCCTAGGTGACGCTCTGCCAGGCTATCCATATTGTGCGGCAGGTGCGACTCAAGCACATACGACTCTAGCAAAGTATCGAATGCCAAACCTTTTAAAGTGATGCCATAGTTTGCAAAAATATGAGCGTCGTACTTCAGATTTTGACCAACCTTTAAATGCGTTGTACTTTCTAACCAAGGCTTCAACTTTGCACGCACAATATCGCGATTGAGCTGCACTTCACCATTGCGATGCGCGACTGGAATGTAACAAGCCTCACCTGGTTTTACTGATAAAGAAATGCCGACCAATTCAGCTACAAGCGCATCTAGACTAGTAGTTTCAGTATCGACCGCGGTTAAATTTGCAGACTCAATTTTTTTCAGCCACTTCTCCAAACCTACTTCATCGACTACGCATTCGTAGTGTCGCTCGCTCGCATCTTGAGAGTCGCGGGTTTCTTGCGACAAATCTTTGGTTGGTGAACTCACAATGGCGCGAGATTTTTTCTCTTCGCCAGCATTACCATTAGACGCATCTGAAATCGGACTGCCGGCTAAATCAAAAATGATCGTCTCAGCCTGATCATCTGGGCTTGTCAGCTGCTTTTCCACATCACGCAACCAAGTCTTAAACGCGTATCTTTCGAACAACTCGCGCAGCAAAGGGGCATCCTCTGGCTTGGCATGTAGATCATCCAAGCCAGGCAAATGAGGCGATAAATCACAATCTGTTTTGACAGTAATGAGTTGTCGAGCTTGCGGAAGCCAAGGAAGGGTAGCGCGCAAGTTTTCACCAACAACGCCTTTGACTTGATCAGCATTGGCCATCAAGTTATCAAGATTGCCAAACTCCGCTAACCATTTATTCGCTGTCTTAGGTCCCGCTTTAGGAACGCCTGGTACGTTATCGACAGCATCACCAATGATGGATAAATAATCCACAATCAATTCAGGAGGAACGCCAAACTTTTCTTTAACACCTTCGATATCGAGTTTTTCATTCGTCATCGTATTAATGAGCGTGACCGAGGAATTGACCAATTGCGCCAAATCTTTATCCCCGGTGGAAATAATCGTTTCCCAACCTGCTTGCGTCGCCTGACAAGCTAGAGTTCCGATGACGTCATCTGCCTCCACCCCATTGACCATGAGTACCGGCCAACCTAACGCTTTGACCATGGCATGAATGGGCTCGATTTGCTTTACCAAGGCTTCCGGCATTGGCGAGCGATGCGCCTTGTATTCCGAGTACATTTCATCCCGGAAGGTTTTCCCTTTGTCATCAAAAACACAGGCAATATGGTCGGCCTTGAGCTCAGACCGGGCCCGGCGCATCATCTTGACCATGCCATAAATAGCCCCAGTGGGCTCTCCAGCCCCATTTCTGAGGTCTGGCATAGCCTGAAAGGCGCGATAGAGGTAGTTAGAGCCGTCTACCAACAAGAGTCTATGTTTAGTCATGCCGCAATCGTACAATCTAGTGGTGAATTGCCTACAGGTATGGTTAAGGAACCAACCGAGAGTAGGCTTAAAAAGGTGAAAAAATGCATTATTTAACGAACTTCATTGGCCACGCACTAATTCACAATCTAGCTTTAATGAGCTTTTTAATAGTTTTTGGACTTTTTGCTAGCACCTCAACGCAAGCTCACAATAACAGCCAGGCACTGAGCCAATCCGAATTAAATCGCATCAATAATCAACCACTCGCTCCCGCAGTCAGTACCACTGGTGCGATGAATACCCCAGAGACTCGCAAGCCAAACTATCAGTACAAGGATAAAAACGACACTACCGTTACCGAGGACAAGGATGTCAATGCACCTACGCAAGTGGATGTCAAAACACCTTACACCAGCTATGAAATGGCACCGCCCACATCAGTAATGCCAGGACCACCAAAGGAAACCGATCTGATTAGCGTACCCAGCATCAGCATCCCCCTTAGATAAAAATTGTTTCAATCGTTTCTTTAATTTAGTCAACTTAGTCTATGGCCGTATTTACTCCAATCGAGCTTGAGGATATTTCTCAATGGATTGATCAAGATTTTGATATTGGCCAAGCTAGCGACATTCGCGGCATTCATGGCGGCATTGAGAACTCCAATTTTTTCTTAGACTCTACAAAAGATGGCAAAACGCAGGAATATGTTTTAACCATTTTTGAAAGATTGTCGGCGCAACAGTTGCCTTTTTACTTGGAACTCATGCGTCATCTGGCGAATAAAGGCGTGCCCGTTCCAAAGCCCATTGAGAACAAGCAAGGTCAGATTCTCTTTACATTAAAAGGCAAGCCAGCCGCCATTGTTACCAAGCTGCCAGGCCTGTCTAGACTACAACCCGCAGCCAATCATTGCGCCCTCGTTGGCGAAATGTTGTCGAAGATGCATTTAGCTGGAAAAGATTTTTCAAAGAACCAGGAAAATCTGCGTAGCCTAGATTGGTGGCAAAAAACAATCCCTTCAGTTTTGCCTCACCTAAATACGTCACAAAAAGAATTAATCACTCATGAATTAAAAACTCAAGAAGAATTCTTTTCTTCAGGAACCTATGATGGCTTACCGCAAGGCGCTAGCCATTGTGACCTGTTTCGCGACAACGTCTTATTTTATCCAAAGGGATCCGATGCTTCTCAAGATGAACTGGGCGGCTTCTTTGATTTTTACTTTGCTGGCACTGGCAAATGGTTATTTGATATCGCCGTGACTGCAAATGATTGGTGTCTTGCAGACAATAAACAAGATTTAGATCCTGTGCGTCTAGAAGCATTCATGAAAGCATATCAATCGGTGCGCCCATTGACTACAGAAGAGCAAGCCAGTTGGCCACTGATGCTGCGTGCGGCGGCATTGCGCTTCTGGGTTTCCCGTCTGTGGGACTTTTATTTGCCACGCGATGCGCAAATGCTGAAACCACATGACCCTACACACTTTGAACGCATTCTTTTAAGTCGTCGCTCCCTATGAAACTGAATTACGTAGCTCCCAAAGAAGGCTATACCTGGATTAGACAAGGCATGTGGCTCTTCAAACAAAATCCCTGTGGATTCTTGATGCTGGTCTTTATGTATGTCTTTGCCGCGCAGCTAGCAGTCATCATTCCGGTGATCGGCGTTTTTGCAGTACTACTACTTACACCAACACTTTCGGTGGGATTCATGACTGCCTGTCGACAAGCAATCCTACAAGAACGTATCAAGCCGATGGTCTATTTAATTGCATTGCAGTCCGGCCCGATGATTCGCAAAAGAATCTTGCAGCTAGGTTTGCTCTATGCCGGCATGATTTTATTGCTCAGCTTTATCTTAAGTCTTATGGTGGACTTCGAATTACTTCTCCCATTGATGACTAGCGATAATCCCATCACTCCCGAAGCATTGCGCCAAGTATATTTGATACTTTTCTTTGGCACGATGCTTTATGTACCCGTGGCTATGCTGATGTGGTTTTCGCCAGTTCTGGTTGCTTGGACGGATATGCCCGTTCCTCAAGCGCTCTTCTCAAGCGCTTTAGCTTGCTGGGCGAATAAAGCCGCCTTCTTTTTATATCTCTTGATTTGGAGCGCTATTCTGATTGCCATCCCACTAACGGTTGGCATGATTTTTGAGGCCTTCAGTTTATGGCAAGTAGCCTCTTTCGTCATTGCGCCAATCTCCATGGCGGGATTAACAGTAATGCACTGCTCTTTCTATGCCACTTGGAAAGCCTGCTTTACTGAAGGTGAAGCAATACCTTCTGCTTAGTTAAGCAATCAATCGATCGCGGCAAGCTTCGCAATACTGAGTTGCAACCATTTAATGCCATGGCGCTTGAAATTCACTTGCGCTCTTGCATCCGCATAAACACCTTCTAAACCCGTGACACGCCCCTCACCAAACTTGGTGTGGAACACATTCTGACCAATGGTAAATGGATAATTTCCACGCGGTGGAGAGGCCAATCTTTTCACTTCCATCGACGCTGAGCCAACTCGCTCCACTCGTTTAGCGGGTCTTGGACGCTCAGCGCCCGAATCAAAAAAGTCATTCGATTCATATTCACGTTGACGGGTGTAGCCATCTTGCCAAGTGGATCCTGACCTAGAATTACCACCACCCCAGCGAGCATCCCTTGCTGTGGGCGTAAGCCACTTCAAGGAACCCGAAGGTAGCTCTTCTAAGAAGCGGGAAGGCATATTGTAGCGCACCTGACCATACAACATACGCGATTGGGTGTGGGACAGGTAAAGCCGCTCCTTGGCACGCGTAATCGCTACATACATCAAGCGACGCTCTTCTTCCAAGCCATTCTGCTCATTTACGCTATTCTCATGCGGAAATAAGCCCTCCTCAAGTCCGGTAATGAAAACTGAGGTGAACTCTAAGCCTTTGGCAGAGTGGACTGTCATTAACTGAACCGCATCTTGACCCGTCTGCGCTTGGTTATCGCCAGCCTCTAGGGAAGCATACGATAGGAACACTGCCAACGGTGAAACCTCTACCGTATCCGGCGCATTTTCTCCTGGCAACATAGCTGCCGTGGCATCTTGACCATACCCTTCTTCAGCGATAAATGCTGTTGCGGCATTAATCAATTCTTGTAAGTTCTCTACGCGATCTTGTCCCTCGCGCTCAGAGAGGTAGTGTTGAATCAACCCACTATGTTGAATTACAAACTCAACGGTTTCCGGCAAGGTATTGTGGCGAGTCGCCTCACGCATATGATCGACCAAGCGCACAAATCCGCCAAGTGCCGCACCCGCTTTACCCTCCAATGTCGAGGCAGCCGCATACAAAGAGCATTGCTGTACTCTGGCAGCATCTTGCAATGCCTCAATTGAACGAGCACCGATACCGCGTGTTGGAAAATTCACCACCCGAGAGAATGACGTATCGTCATTAGGATTTTCAAGCAAGCGCAAATAAGCGAGCGCGTGTTTAATTTCAGCACGCTCGAAGAAGCGTAAACCGCCATACACACGATACGGAATGCCCGCAGAAAACAACGCGTGCTCAATGATGCGAGACTGTGCATTACTGCGATAAAGCAAAGCGACTTCAGTGCGTTTAATGCCGCTATTAACTAAAACTTTAATCTCATCAACCAACCAAGCCGCTTCTGCATGGTCGCTTGGCGCCTCATAAATAAGGACCGGATCGCCATGCCCAGCATCGGTGCGCAGATTCTTGCCAAGACGCTCAGCGTTGTTCGCAATCAAATGATTTGCGGTATCCAAGATATGGCCTTGGGAGCGATAGTTCTGTTCTAGCTTTACCAGCATTGGATGAAATTGCTTTTCATAGAGACGCATGTTTGCGACATCGGCGCCACGGAAAGCATAAATACTTTGGTCATCATCGCCAACAGCGAACACAGAGCTACTGCCCATGCCACTAACGTTTACTTTGCTAGCATCATGACCTGACAATAATTTGAGCCACGCATATTGCAAGGCATTGGTGTCCTGAAACTCATCAATCAGAATATGACGAAAGCGCTCTTGATAATGAGTGCGAATGGGTTCGCTGTACTTGAGCAATTCGTAACTACGCAATAAGAGCTCCGCAAAATCAACCACGCCCTCGCGCCGACACTGCTCATCGTAAGCCGCATAAAGTTGCGCCATCTTCGCTTGAAAGTCATCGCCAACTGATAAATCTTTTGCGCGTTGACCGCGCTCTTTAGCATGCGCAATAAAGTACTGCAGCTGCTTGGCGGGATACTTCTCGTCATCAACTTGTAAACCCTTCAAAAGACGCTTAATCGCCGAGAGCTGATCCTGGGTATCCAAAATGTGGAAGGTTGATGGTAAGCCCGCTTCTTGATGGTGCGCTCGCAATAATCGATTACAAAGGCCATGAAAGGTGCCTATCCACATCCCACGGGTATTGATGGGGAGCATCGCGCTTAAGCGCAGCATCATCTCTTTGGCGGCTTTATTGGTAAAGGTCACCGCTAGGACGCCAATAGGATATACCTGACCGGTCTGAATCAACCAGGCTATACGGGTGGTGAGCACGCGGGTCTTGCCGCTCCCGGCTCCAGCCAAAATCAAGGCTGACTTGGCTTGGCCATTTTCATTTACGGGCGGGAGGGTCACTGCCTCGCGCTGTTCTGGATTGAGGTTCGCGAGCAAGTCTGAGTACATCAGCCCAATTATAATTTGCCTCTTATGCCAAATGCCTCAAATACCCCTAATTCACCAGCGGCCAGCTCAGCAGGCGAGCTCGCCAAATCCTACGAACCAGCCCCGATAGAGGCCTACTGGGGTCCAGAATGGGAATGCCATGGTATTGCGGATGCCACGATGGACGCAGGCAAGGGGGATTTCTCAATTCAACTCCCCCCTCCAAATGTCACCGGCACCCTGCACATGGGTCATGCTTTTAACCAAACCATCATGGATGGCTTGGTACGTCACGCTCGCATGTCAGGCAAAAACACTTTATGGGTGCCCGGCACTGATCACGCTGGCATCGCCACACAAATTGTGGTTGAGCGCCAACTCGATGCGCAAAAAGTTTCTCGACACGACTTAGGTCGTGAAAAGTTTTTAGAGAAAGTATGGGAGTGGAAAGAAACCTCCGGAAATACGATTACCAGACAAATTCGTCGTCTCGGCGCTTCAATCGATTGGGGCAAAGAATATTTTACGATGGACAGCACGATGTCCAAAGCAGTGGTTGAAGTATTTGTCCAACTGCATGAGCAAGGTTTAATTTATCGTGGCAAACGTTTGGTCAACTGGGACCCCGTTCTCGGTACCGCTGTTTCTGATTTGGAAGTAGTCAGCGAAGAAGAAGATGGCTCAATGTGGCATATTCGTTACCCACTGGCTGATGGCTCCGGTCATCTCACTGTCGCCACTACGCGCCCAGAAACCTTATTGGGTGACGTTGCGGTGATGGTCAATCCAGAAGACGAGCGTTATAAACACCTCATTGGTAAATCAGTTCATTTGCCACTATGCAATCGTCAAATCCCCATCATTGCAGACGACTATGTTGATTTGAACTTTGGCACAGGCGTTGTCAAAGTCACTCCCGCGCACGACTTTAATGACTATGCGGTAGGTCAACGCCATCAACTGCCAATGATTAACATCCTCACTGTGGATGCCAAAATTAATGAGAGCGCTCCCATCGCTTACCAAGGCATGGAGCGTTTTGCAGCACGCAAACAAATCGTTTCTGATTTAGATGCCGCTGGGTTACTTGAAAAAGTTCAGCCACATAAATTGATGGTGCCACGCGGTGATCGCACGCAAACTATTATTGAGCCGATGTTGACTGACCAGTGGTTTGTGGCGATGTCCAAACTCAGTCCAGACAATCAATATCAACCTGGCTCATCCATTGCAGGCGCAGCTTTAGATGCCGTCACCAAAGGCGACATCAAACTCGTTCCTGAAAATTGGATAAACGCTTATACCCAGTGGTTTGAAAATATCCAGGACTGGTGTATCTCGCGTCAACTCTGGTGGGGTCATCAAATCCCCGCTTGGTATGGCGATGATGAGCAGACATTTGTAGCGCGCTCTGAAGAAGAAGCAAAAACCAAAGCGGCGGCGGCTGGTTATAATGGCAAACTCAATCGTGATCCCGACGTATTAGATACCTGGTTTAGCTCTGCGCTTGTGCCATTTAGCTCACTTGGCTGGCCAGACGAGACTCCCGCCTTAAATCACTTTTTACCTTCATCTGTCTTGGTGACTGGTTTTGACATCATCTTCTTCTGGGTAGCGCGCATGGTCATGATGACTTGCCACTTCACTGGCAAGGTCCCGTTCCATACGGTTTATGTGCATGGATTAGTACGTGATGCCGAAGGCCAAAAGATGAGTAAGTCTAAAGGCAATACCTTGGATCCGATTGATTTAATTGACGGCATTCAGATTGAAGAATTGGTAGGAAAACGAACTACTAGCCTCATGAATCCGAAACAAGCTGAGAGCATCAGCAAAAAAACGAAGAAAGAGTTTCCGGGTGGTATCCCCGCATTTGGCGCTGATGCCTTACGCTTTACTTTCGCATCTTTAGCATCGCTTGGTCGCAATATCAATTTTGATCAAAAACGTTGTGAAGGCTATCGCAATTTCTGCAACAAACTCTGGAACGCGACTCGCTTTGTGCTCATGAATTGCTCAGGCAATGACGAGGAGAACGGACTTGGATTATGCGATAACCAGTGTGTACCCGATGGCTATTTAGATTTTTCACCAGCCGATCGCTGGATCGTCTCTCAACTTCAAAGAACCGAAGCAGAAGTGGCTAAAGGCTTTGAAAACTATCGTTTTGACAATATCGCCAGCAGCATTTACCAGTTTGTTTGGGATGAATATTGCGATTGGTACTTAGAGCTTGCTAAGGTGCAATTGCAGACTGGAACTCCAGCGCAGCAACGTGCCACTCGCCGCACCCTGTTACGCGTTTTAGAAACCATCTTGCGCCTGGCGCATCCATTAATTCCGTTTATCACTGAAACGCTTTGGCAAACAGTTGGCCCTAAATCTGGGAAAGAATTGGTCAAGCAAGCTAAACAGACTATTGCGCTCCAGCCTTATCCTGTTGCTCAACCTGAAAAAATTGATGAACAAAGCGAAGCTTGGGTTGCGCAAATCAAAGCGATTGTGGATGCCTGCCGTAACCTGCGTGGCGCGATGCAAGTACCTCCTGGTCAAAAAGTACCGCTTTGGATTCATGGTCCACGGGAATTGTTAGCAAACGCGACGCCTTATTTAATGGCACTCGCCAAGCTAACAGAGGTCAAGATCTATAGTGAAGAATCCGCTCTAGAAAAAGATGCTCCTGGAGCGCCAATTGCCTTGGTAGGGAATATCAAGCTCTTGCTCAAGATTGAAGTAGATGTTGCCGCCGAACGCATTCGCTTGGGCAAGGAAATTGAACGTCTAGCGAATGAAATCAATAAAGCCAAGGGCAAGTTGACAAACGAAAGCTTTGTGGCTCGCGCCCCAGCTGAAGTAGTTGCCCAAGAAAAACAGCGCCTTGTTGATTTCGAGCAAAATCATAAGAAGCTTGTTGCACAATTAGAGCGTCTGAAATAATAAGCGGTCAAACATAGCGATTGGAAGTCATATGCCATTAAGCACCAAAGCAGTCAACAAAGCAGTCTTTCCTGTCGCGGGCTTAGGCACACGATTTTTGCCAGCCACAAAAGCCAGCCCGAAAGAAATGTTGAATGTGGTCGATAAACCACTTATTCAATACGCCGTTGAAGAGGCCATCGCCGCTGGCATCACCCAGATGATTTTTGTCACCGGTCGCAGCAAACGCGCCATTGAAGATCACTTTGATAAAGCGTATGAATTAGAGGCTGAACTCGAAGCCAAGAATAAACAAGCCCTCTTAGAAATCGTTCGCAGTGTTAAGCCAAGCCATGTAGATTGCGTGTATGTTCGTCAACCAGAAGCCCTGGGCTTAGGTCACGCAGTCCTATGCGCGGAAAAATTAGTGCGCGATGAACCCTTCGCCGTCATCTTAGCGGATGACTTATTGGATGGCCAACCGCCAGTCCTGAAGCAAATGCTGAAAGTATTTGACGAGCAAAATGGTTCAGTTTTAGCGGTAGAAAAAATTGATCCCGCCAAGAGCAGCTCATACGGCATTGTTTCTGGTGCCGAGGTTGGTAAAGGTATTTATCGCCTAAATGGGATTGTGGAGAAGCCGCAGCCGAAAGATGCGCCATCCAATTTAGCAGTTGTAGGACGCTACGTTCTGTCATCAGAGATCTTTGCCAATATTCGCAACCTCAAGCCTGGCGCTGGCGGAGAAATTCAACTCACCGATGCGATCGCTTCTTTGCTGACAGAAGGGCCTGTATTTGCTTATGAGTACGATGGGGTACGTTACGACTGCGGTAGCAAGTTGGGCTATCTCAAAGCTTCTGTTGAGTTTGCTTTGCGTCATCCAGAAGTTTCCGCTGACTTTACCGCTTATCTTAAAAGCCGCTCATTGCTGTAACGCTTCCGCGGCAAAAGAAAAAGGCAGCGAATCATCTCTGCCTTTTTTATTCAATCTTAGCGCAACCTAGAGCAGGGAGGCCCCTCCTATCTACGCTTCATGAAGAAGACCAAGACATCGCCTTCGGTAGTGCTGGCGAGTAGCTCATTACCGGTCTGCTTAGCAAATGCAGGAAAGTCATGAGCAGCCCCAGCATCAGTTGCCTTAATCTTCAAGACTTCGCCCGAGTGCATGGTTGCTAACGCTTTTTTAGTGCGCAAAATCGGTAATGGGCAGTTCATGCCAATGGCGTCCACTTCCGCATTAAAAGCAATATTGACCGCTTCGCTCATTTACTTGCCACCCAATCTTTAACGCCAGCTAACGCGGTTCCAAGCTTACTTGGATCATTGCCGCCAGCCATCGCCATCTCAGGTTTGCCGCCGCCTTTGCCACCCACCTGCTGAGCGACAAAATTCACTAAATCACCCGCTTTAACTTTACCAATAGAGTCAGCGGTTACGCCGGCGATTAATCTTACCTTATCACCTTGAACCGATGCCAACACAATGGCGGCAGTTGTCAACTTAGCCTTAAGGGCGTCCATCGTTTCGCGCAATACGCCAGCATCAGCGCCATCCAAACGGGCGGACAACACTTTGAGGCCGTTCACATCAATTGCTTGCCCAGCCAACTCATCACCCTGGCTTGCGGCTAATTTGGAATTGACTTTCTCTAGTTCACGTTCAGCTTGACGCAAGCTTTCTTGCAGTTGCGCAACCCGATTGACCAAATCCCCAGGATGGGTTTTCAGAATCGCTGCGGCTTCGTTGATTTTGTCTTCAAGACCTTGCAGGAAATGCAATGCATGATTTCCGGTTACCGCCTCAACACGACGGATACCAGCAGCGACACCGCCCTCAGAAACAATCTTTAAAATACCAATGTCTCCCGTGCGCGCTACGTGCGTACCACCACACAATTCCTTGGAAGAGCCAATCTCCAGCACGCGGACTTCATCTCCATATTTCTCGCCAAAGAGCATCATGGCACCGGTCTTTTGCGCATCATCTAAAGACATGACCTTGCCTGAGGTGGCACTGTTTTCCAGGATCTCTTGATTGACGATATCTTCAATACGGCGAATTTGCTCAGCCGTAATGGGCGCATTATGGGTAAAGTCAAAACGGGTCTTAGTAACATCTACTAAGGAACCCTTTTGTTGCACATGATCACCTAGCACCTCACGCAATGCTTTGTGCAAGATATGGGTGGCGCTATGGTTGCGCATCGTATCGGTTCTCTGTTGGGTATCAACTAGGGCATTAATCGAATCGCCCACTTTGAGCTCACCCTCAAGTACTTCACCTTGATGGCCAAATACATCAGCTTGAATCTTGAGGGTATCTTCAACCGCGAAGAGGATGCTTTCATTGCGCAGCTCGCCTTTATCGCCAACCTGGCCACCAGATTCAGCATAGAAAGGGGTGTTATCTAAAGCGATTACAGCTGCATCCCCAGCCTTAACTGATGGGACTGCCGAGCCATCCACGTACAGGGCAGTCACTTTCGCACCCTCATGTTTTAAGGTGTCATAACCATGGAACTGGGTTGACTGCCCTTTGTAGTCCAAGCCCTGAGCTACCTTGAACTTACCAGAAGCTCTTGCTCGATCACGTTGCTTTTGCATCGCCACCTCAAAGCCATCGGCGTCGACAGTCACCCCACGCTCACGACAAACGTCAGCAGTTAAATCTAATGGGAAGCCAAAAGTGTCATGTAAGCGGAAAGCAGTTTCACCATCAACCATCCTTGCGCCGCCAGCCAACGCGCCA
Organism: Polynucleobacter necessarius; assembly: GCF_900095215.1. Taxonomy (NCBI): domain Bacteria; kingdom Pseudomonadati; phylum Pseudomonadota; class Betaproteobacteria; order Burkholderiales; family Burkholderiaceae; genus Polynucleobacter; species Polynucleobacter necessarius. The sequence goes on from NZ_LT606949.1 coordinate 1,324,668, forward strand.
TCCAAAATTTCCATGCCATTCGCAATCGTCTGGAAGAAACGCTCTTCTTCTTGCTTGATGACTTCACTCACCTTGTCTTGCGCAGCGCGTAATTCTGGATAAGCATCACCCATCTCTTTTACAAGCGCAGGCACCAGCTGATAAAAGAATGGTTTGCGAGCACCCAGTTTGTATCCATGACAAATCGCACGACGCGCAATGCGACGCGATACATATCCACGACCTGCGTTACCTGGAATCACACCATCCACTACGATAAAACTACAAGCGCGAATGTGGTCAGCAATCACCTTCAATGAGGGACTATTAGCATCGCAGTTTTCACCGCCGGCAGCAGCTACCGCTTCCTTGGAAGCCTTGATTAGATTGACGAAGAGGTCGATTTCATAATTGGAGTGCACGTGCTGCAAAACTGCCGCAATGCGCTCAAGACCCATACCGGTATCCACGCTAGGCTTAGGCAATAGGTACATAACACCCGCTTCATCGCGGTTGAACTGCATGAAGACGTTATTCCAAATTTCGATAAAACGATCGCCATCTTCATCTGGACTTCCGGGAGGGCCACCTGGAATATGCTCACCGTGATCGTAAAAAATTTCAGTACAAGGCCCGCAGGGACCTGTGTTACCCATCATCCAGAAATTGTCTGATGCGTAACGCGCGCCTTTGTTGTCGCCAATACGAATGATGCGATCAGCGGGAACGCCGATTTGCTTATTCCAAATCTCATAAGCCTCATCATCTTCCGCATATACGGTGACCAAAAGCTTCTCTTTTGGCAACTTGAATACTTGGGTCAATAAATCCCATGCAAATTGAATGGCGTCCTTCTTGAAATAATCCCCAAAGGAGAAATTACCCAACATCTCAAAAAAGGTATGGTGACGAGCCGTATAGCCCACGTTATCCAAGTCGTTATGTTTTCCACCCGCCCTAATACACTTTTGGGCAGTGGTAGCGCGCTGATAAGGGCGCTTATCAAAGCCCAAAAACACGTCTTTGAACTGATTCATACCTGCATTGGTAAATAGCAGGGTTGGATCGTCCCCCGGCACTACCGGGCTGGATTGGACGATTTGATGGCCTTTTTTGGCGAAGAAATCCAGGTAAGCCTGGCGAATTTGGGAGACTTTCATGGCGATAATTATCGCATTGGCACTAGCCTAGGGCAAACGCCTGGCAAGAAGGGTCAAACCTGCATTACAATCCCACAACATCAATAAAAATCGGCGCCTAAGTCGACAACAAGGAGAGCAACTTGAAAATTCGCAATCAACGGGATTTTGGGGCTGGGGTCATGTATATGGTCATTGGCCTCTTCTTCGCGATCATGGCCACCCAATATCCAATGGGAACCGCGGCCAAAATGGGTCCGGGCTACTTCCCGTTCTATGTAGGCATTTTGATGTTCCTATTAGGCATTCTGGTAGCTGTGAAGGCCTTAGGTTCAAAAGCGGCTATCGAATCCATCCCTAAATTCAATTGGCGCATCATTGCGCAAATTACGGGTGCGGTCGTGCTCTACGGCCTCCTGTTGCCACGCCTCGGATTCTTAATCGCTGTAGTGGTATTGGTTTTTGTTGCAGCTAGCGCCAGCAGAGAATTTACCTGGAAGGGTACATTAATTAATGCAGCCTTCTTGGTGACATTGACCTATTCGGTATTTGTATTTGGCCTGAACCTTCAGTTCCCAATCCTACCTGTATTCCTAGAGCAATAACGAACCGGGACTCTGAAAAATGGATTTATTTGCTAACTTAGCTCTCGGTTTCGATACCGCGTTCACACTACAAAACCTATTGTACTGCCTTATCGGCTGCATCTTGGGAACATTGATTGGCGTATTGCCAGGCCTCGGCCCGATCGCAACGATTGCGATGCTGTTGCCAGCTACTTACGCATTGCCTCCGATTGCCGCTTTGATTATGTTAGCTGGTATTTATTACGGCTCACAGTACGGCGGCTCTACAACAGCGATTTTGCTCAACATTCCAGGGGAGACGTCTTCGGTGGTCACGGCGATTGACGGCTATCAAATGGCACGAAATGGCCGCGCTGGTGTTGCGCTCTTTACCGCTGGTATAGGTTCATTCTTCGCAGGTTGCGTAGCTACTTTAGTATTGGCAGCTTTTGCTGCACCACTCTCGCAGGTTGCGTTTAATTTTGGTCCTGCTGAATACTTCTCGTTGATGGTTTTAGGCTTAATTGGTGCGGTTGTGCTGGCATCCGGCTCTTTGATCAAAGCGATTGGCATGATCATCTTGGGTCTCTTGATGGGCTTGATTGGTACTGACGTGAACTCTGGTGTATCACGCTACGCGTTTGATATTCCTGAGTTAAGCGATGGCATCGGCTTCGTTGCAGTATCGATGGGCGTATTCGGTTTCGCAGAAATCATGGGCAACATTGAGAAGTCTGGTGAAGATGAAGGCTTCCTCAATAAACTCACCAGCATGGTCCCAACCAAGAACGATGTGAAGCGCATGATTCCCTCTATCTTGCGTGGCACAACCATCGGCTCCATCTTGGGCATCTTGCCTGGCGGTGGCGCAGCCTTAGCGGCCTTTGGTGCTTACTCTGTTGAGAAAAAATCCTCGAAACACAGTGCTGAATTTGGTAAGGGTGCGATCGAGGGTGTGGCCAGTCCTGAAGCGGCAAATAATGCTGCGGCTCAAACATCATTCATTCCATTGCTCACCTTGGGTATTCCACCAAATGCGGTGATGGCCTTGATGGTTGGCGCGATGACTATTCACCACATTCAACCAGGTCCACAGGTAATGACCAGCAACCCAGCTCTGTTCTGGGGTCTGATTGCCTCTATGTGGATTGGTAACGTGATGTTGATTCTCTTGAACTTGCCTCTGATTGGTATCTGGGTGAAGCTCTTGAAGATTCCTTATCGCTTCCTCTATCCAGCGATTTTGGTTTTCTGCTGTATTGGTGCTTACACCGTGAACAACACTGTGTTTGACGTTTATGTGACTGCGGGCTTTGGCTTGATTGGCTACCTGTTCTTCAAACTCGATTGCGAACCTCCTCCATTGCTTTTGGGCTTCGTACTCGGACCAATGATGGAAGAGAACTTCCGTCGTGCCCTATTGCTGTCCCGTGGCGACTTCTCCACTTTCGTAACCCGTCCACTGTCCTTGGGCCTGCTAATCGCGGCAGCCCTCCTGGTGGTGATCGTGGCTCTGCCAGCAGTGAAGAAAACACGCGAAGCGGCATTCGTGGAAGATTGATTCCAGAACACCTCTCCAGAAATGAGTCCGCTGTAGTTAGCTGGCTTTTTCTTTTTCTCTACAATGTGGCTATGCCCCAAGATAGCAAACCCTCCAAAGCAAGCAGCACTGTAGCTGAGCCATCCAACTTCTTACGTCAGATCATTGACAACGACTTAGCAAGTGGCGCATTCTCAGAGCGCACCAACTTAGCTGGCGAAGCTATTCCATCGATCATCACTCGTTTTCCACCAGAGCCGAATGGCTATTTACATATTGGTCACGCCAAAAGTATCTGCTTGAATTTCGGCTTAGCTGCTGATTACAACAACCAAGCTGGTGGTGCGCGCTGCAATATGCGCTTAGACGATACCAACCCAGTGAAGGAAGATGTTGAGTACGCCGATAGTATTTTGGATGCGGTGAAATGGCTGGGCTTTGATTGGGGAACCCACCTTTACCATGCGAGCGATTACTTCGATCGCCTCTATGAGTTTGCCGAAGTCTTGATTCAGAACGGCAAAGCTTATGTTGATAGTCAAAGTGCTGACGACATTCACACTAACCGCGGCAACTTTGGCCAAGCCGGAAAAAATAGCCCTTATCGCGATCGTAGTCCCGAAGAAAATCTAGCCCTCTTCCGCGAAATGCGTGATGGCAAATTCAAAGACGGTGAGCATGTGCTTCGCTTAAAGATTGATATGGCGCATCCAAACATCGTGATGCGTGATCCGGTGGTGTACCGCATTCGTCATACCGATCATCACCGCACTGGCAGCAAATGGTGCATCTATCCCTTATATGACTTCACACATTGCATCTCCGATGCACTAGAAAATATCTCTCACTCTATCTGCACATTAGAGTTTGAGAATAATCGTCCGCTATATGACTGGATTGTGAATTCCCTGAAAGAGCTGGGCGTCTTCAAGGACCCCGTTCCACATCAATATGAATTCGCTCGCCTCAATCTCACTTACACCATCACTAGCAAGCGAAAGCTATTGCAATTGGTAGAAGAAAAACACGTTGAAGGCTGGGATGATCCACGTATGCCAACAATTGTAGGTATTCGTCGTCGCGGTTATACCCCAGAAAGCATACGCTTGTTCTGTGAACGCATTGGGGTTTCTAAAGCGGATCGCTGGATTGATATGAGCACGTTAGATCAAGCCCTACGCGATGATCTAGAAGCAAGGGCACCCCGTGCTACTGCCGTCCTCAAACCACTCAAGCTCGTCGTGGAGAACTTTGACGCCTCCGCCAAAGAAGCTTGCTCAGCTCCGCGCCATCCCAATCATCCTGAGTGGGGTAATCGAGAATTCAATTTCACGCGCGAATTATGGATTGAAGCGGATGACTTCATGAAAGAACCTATCAAAGGATTCTTTAGACTATATCCACCGATTGGAGATCAACCGGGTAGCCGTGTACGTTTGCGTCATGGTTTTGTCGTCGAATGCACCGGTTTTGAAACCGATGCGCAAGGTAACGTAACGCAAATCAATGTGACCCACTTTCCAGACAGCAAGAGTGGCACCCCAGGATCCAATAACTACAAGGTTAAGGGCAATATCCATTGGATCAGTGCTGCTGAAGCGATTCCTGCTGAAGTACGCCTCTATGACCACCTCTTTACCGATCCACATCCGGATAGCGGCGACAAAAACTTCTTGGATGCGATCAATGTCAACTCCAAACAAACCATCGCTGCTTATTTAGAACCTTGCATGAAAAATGTCAAACCAGAAGATCATTTCCAGTTTGAGCGCCATGGATATTTTGTCGCGGATAAGCATGCTTCAAACCCGGGCAAACTGGTATTTAACCGTACGGTTTGCCTTAAGGATTCTTGGAAATAGTTTTCAAAAAATGCGCTACGCTCGGGTAGCGTAGTGGCGTTTTGAGTTCTTGCAATCGCTGATTGGTAACCCTGCGCGATTCACGCATAAATGACCACAGCATTGGGCTGACGATTTTTTGCAGCTCACTCGCGGGCAATCTCGGCGCCCTTTCCAATTCAAAAGCATCCGCTACTTCATCGAAGTAATCGCCCATCTTGGTTTCACCACCGTCGCAAGCATTAATGATGCGCTGAGGCTTTCCGTGATAAACAGTCGCGCAAACCAGTCTAGCCAAATCATCACTGTGAAGATGGTTGGAATAGGCGTCTTCCTCTGGAAGTAAGGCTGGTGTTTGCGCCTTGAGTCGATCAATTGGCAAACGATCGGCGGCATAAATTCCGGGTACTCGCAAAATAGCGACAGCCACCCCATTCGCAGGACCCCACAAGCGAAGAGCACGCGCAGCATCCACCTCTCTCTTGGCGCGCTCACTTTGAGAATTGACTGGGGTGATTTCACTCACCTTTTCACCCCGATGGTCACCGTATACCCCAGTAGTGCTGATATAGACCAAGCGCCTGACGGCATTAGAGCCTTGGGCTAAAATTCCGATTAGGTTTCGGGTTCGGCAATCACGATTTCCGCTATTTTGCGATGGCGCCAAGTGAATCACGGTTTGAGCTAAACCACTGAGGCGCCACAAAGAATCTGGTTTATCCAGATCACCCAAAATGGGAATCGCGCTAACCTTCCTCACTTCCTGAAAGCGATTCTGTTGAGAAGTGAGTGCATAAACACGATGACTTCGCGAAAGCTGTTTAGCCACTCGAAGACCAATATCTCCGCAGCCAATAATCAGGATTGAAGGTTTGTCAAAAGATTGCATAAGTAACATCGTAATGATTTATTGAAAGGAATGAGAGTGTCTTATCAGGTCACGCTCAAAACGAGCGGCAAACAATGTACCGTCAATCCAGATGAAAATCTCCTGGAGGCTGCTTTACGCCAAGGAATCAACCTGCCTTATGGCTGCAAAAATGGGGCTTGCGGCTCTTGTAAAGGCAAAGTCTTAGATTGACAAGTTACCAATGGCCAACATAGTGAGAGCGCCCTCAACAAAGCAGATGAAACCGCTTGGGGCATTTTGTTTTGCTGCTCACACCCTCAGTCAGACCTTCTAATTGAGGCGCGCGAAGTCCAGGGGGCTGGAGATATTGCGATGCGCAAAGTACCTTGTCGCGTCAATACCATTAGCAAACCAAGTGACGATGCGGCGATTCTGAAGCTGGAACTCCCTGCGGCAGAGCGCTTTCAGTTTCTCGCAGGACAGTATTTAGAGTTTCTCCTCACAGACGGTCAACGCCGCGCTTACTCCATTGCCAATGCGCCAGAGCAAGAAGGCCCGCTTGAACTGCATATTCGCCACTTGCCTGGCGGCTTATTTACCGATTTTGTATTTGGTGCTGTTACCCCTGCGCTAAAGGAAAAAGATATCCTGCGTTTTGAAGGCCCGCTAGGAAGCTTCTTCTTGAGATAGGATTCCAAGAAACCGATGATCTTTGTTGCAGCCGGCACAGTATTTGCGCCTATCAAATCCATCGTCGAACAAATGCAAGCCAAGAAAATCGAGCGGCCAATCCATCTGTACTGGGGCAGACGTCGTCCTAGCGATTTGTGCTTGGATAAGTTATGCAAGACTTGGGAACAGGAAGTCGCTCACTTTAAATACATCCCCGTCATATCAGATGCCTTAGCGGAAGATGCTTTGCAAGGTCGCACTGGCTTTGTTCATCAGGCTGCAATGGCTGACCGTTCCGACATGAGGGACTTTCAGGTCTATGCCTGTGGCGCTCCAGTCATGGTGAACGCCGCCAGAAACGACTTCTCAAGCAAATGCCAGCTGCCTGAAGAAGAATTCTTTGCCGACTCTTTCACTAGCGCGGCCGATTTAGCCACAAACTAGACTGCAAAAAGTTAGATAATAGAAGCCTTACCAGCTCATTGGACCACACCCTTAGTTAAGCCGATATGAATAAGCCAAACCAGACTATTGATACCCACTCAGTCATGTTTATTACACCTCGCCCAGAAGTGGTAATGGTGGAAGGTAAAGGATCATGGTTAACAGACAACAATGGCAAGCGCTATTTGGACTTCTTACAAGGCTGGGCAGTGAACTGTTTAGGTCATGGCAACTCAGGCATGATTAATGCGCTCAATACGCAAGCCAAAAAACTCATCAATCCAAGTCCCGCGTTTTACAACGAACCCATGATTGGCTTGTCTAATCTGCTGACAGAAAACAGTTGCTTTGACAAAGTGTTCTTTGCCAACAGCGGCGCTGAAGCCAATGAAGGCGCGATTAAGCTAGCGCGCAAATGGGGTCAGCTCAATAAATCTGGCGCATTTGAAATTATTACTTTTGATCACAGCTTTCATGGTCGCACCTTGGCAACGATGAGTGCCTCTGGCAAACCAGGCTGGGATACGATGTTTGCGCCACAAGTGGCAGGCTTTCCAAAGGCGGACTTGAATGATTTGGAGTCCGTAAAAAAACTGGTGACCGATCAAACAGTGGCGGTCATGCTAGAGCCAGTTCAAGGCGAAGGCGGTGTCATTCCAGCGACAAAAAAATTTATGCGCGAGCTGCGTAAGTTCACCAAAAAAAATAATATCCTCCTCATTGCCGACGAAGTTCAAGCTGGTTGTGGCCGAACAGGCTCTCTTTTCGCCTATCAGCAGTACGGGATTGAACCTGACATTATGACTTTGGGCAAAGGTATTGGCGGAGGCGTACCTCTAGCTGCTCTATTGGCAACCGATGTGGTGGCTTGCTTTGTGCCCGGCGATCAGGGGGGCACTTATAACGGCAATCCATTAATGACTGCGGTCGGCATCAGCGTCATTGAACAGCTTTTGGCTCCGGGATTTTTGGAGAGCGTGAAAGCTAAGGGTGAATTGCTCAAAACAGCATTACTTAAGTTGGCCGCCGAGTTCAATCTTGAAGGTGAGCGTGGTGAGGGCTTATTGCGCGCCCTCATGCTTGGCAAAGATATTGGCGGCAAACTCGTTGAGCTTGCACGTGACCGCAGCCCAGCAGGTTTATTGATTAACTCACCAAGACCAAACCTATTGCGCTTCATGCCAGCCTTGAATGTGTCTGACGATGAGATTCGTCAGATGTGCGGTATGTTGCGCGAGTTACTCAAAGAAGTCACCTAAAACTGAGCGCCTCTCAATCGCCTACTTACTCACCCAAGTAGGCGGTTCTCACTCTTGGATCCTCTAGCAATTCTTTTCCAGATCCGCCGAGGGTGATTAAACCGCTCTCCATCACATAAGCGCGGTCTGCCATCTGCAAAGCCAAGCGTGCATTCTGCTCCACCAACAATACAGTCATTCCATTGGCTGATAAGCTGCGAATAACATCAAAGATCGTCTCCACCATAATCGGCGACAGGCCCATAGATGGCTCATCTAACAATAGCAATTTGGATTCCGCCATCATTGCCCTACCCATCGCTACCATTTGTTGCTCACCACCAGAAAGTGTGCCGGCCAACTGAGATAAGCGCTCTTTTAGCCTTGGGAAATAGGTATAAACCTCTTCCAGTTTGCGTTCGATTCCTTTGACGTCTGTTTGTAAATAGGCGCCCATTTGTAGGTTTTCTAAAATCGTCATGCGCTTAAAAACACCACGCCCCTCGGGCACCATGCCCAGCCCCAAGTGAACCAACTCATAAGCGGGCAACTTGCTGGTTTCCTGATGCGCAAAATGAATTTCGCCGGCAGCGGGAGTGAGCAAACCTGAAATGGCCTTGATGGTTGAACTTTTTCCAGCACCATTCGCGCCAATTAAGGCAACTAGCTCACCTTGATTCACATGCAAGTCAATGCCTTTGACGGCGTTAATACCGCCATAAGACACCTTAAGACCCGTTACTTTTAATAGAGCGCTCATCATGCAGCCCCTTGCCCAAGATAAGCCCTAATCACCTCTGGATGCGCACGCACATCCGCAGGCTCTCCTGAGGCAATCACTTTGCCGTAATCAAGCACGGTAAGGCTATCGCAGATACCCGTTACCAAGCTGACATCGTGTTCAATGAGCAAAATCGTTTTGCCATCTTCACGAATGCGCAGCAGTAATTCGCGTAACTCCAATTTCTCGGTAGCATTCATGCCCGCCGCTGGCTCATCGAGCGCCAAAAGCTTGGGCTCGGTGGCCAAAGCCCTCGCAATCTCCAGGCGTCGCTGATCCCCATAGGAAAGATTGCGCGCCTGCATATCTGCAAACTTGTTAATACCCACATAAGCCAAAAGCATCTGCGCCTTATCTCGAATCGCCTGCTCTTCACGTCTTGCGGATGGAAAGCGAAAGATTGCCCCCAGCAATCCAGCCTTAGTGCGGCAATGGCAACCCACCATCACGTTTTCTAGAACAGTCATTTCTCCAAAAAGACGAATGTTTTGGAATGTCCTCGCCAAACCAGATTTGGTCACCTCAGATACCGATTCCGGAAAATACGATTTGCCATCAAATAAAAAAATTCCAGAGTCCGCTGGATATAAACCAGTGATCACATTAAAGAATGTTGTCTTACCAGCGCCATTAGGGCCTATCAAACCAATAATTGCACCTTGGGGTACTCGCAAGCCAACAGAGTCTAAGGCCTGTACACCACCAAAACGTTTAGAGACATCAGTAACATCAAGAAGTAAGTGATCTGAAAGTGTCATTGCCTTACCCCGCCCTTTTGCCAAATACCACCTGGACGATAGAGCATGATCAAAAGCAAGACTAAGCCATAAATCAATTGGCGAATGATTTCGACATCAACAATCACGTGACCGAATAAAAACTGCTGAACTGGCTGAGCAATACCCCGCAACACCTCTGGGAATACTGACAATAGGACTGCACCCAAAATCACTCCTGGAATGTGGCCGATACCCCCCAGAACCACCATAGCCAAAACCACAATAGATTCCCAGAGAGTAAAAGACTCTGGTGATACAAAGCCCTGGAACGCAGAGAACAGCACACCTGCAACCCCAGCAAAAGAAGCTCCAATCGCAAAAGCTAGTAATTTCATATTGCGCGTATTAATGCCCATCGCTTTAGCGGCGATCTCATCTTCACGAATGGCGATCCAAGCACGCCCAATGCGAGAGTCCTGCAAATGCAAACAAACGGTGGCTACCGATATCGCCAGCAATAAAAATAAATAAAACACCAAATACAAGACTGGAATCTGGATAAAACTCAAGTCCAAAGGCTTGGCAAAAGAAATACCGAATAATTGAATAGGGTCTATTCCAGAAATTCCCTTAGGGCCATTGGTGAGATTTAAAGGGCGATCAAGGTTATTCATAAAGATACGAATAATTTCACCAAAACCCAAAGTAACAATTGCCAAGTAGTCTCCGCGCAATTGCAAAGTAGGCAAACCCAAGATCAATCCACACAAGGCCGCCAAAATAATAGAGAACACGGCCACCATCCAGGGTGAAAAGTGCATTCCACCCGGAAAGCTTGCCGCGATAGTTTCAAACTGAGTTGGCAAGTGCGGAGAAGCCAATAAAGCAAAGCTATAAGCACCTAATGCGTAAAAGGCGATGTAACCCAAATCCAGTAGGCCCGCAAAACCAACCACCACATTCAAACCTAAGGCCAGGACGATATAGAGCAAGGCAAAGTCAAGTACTCGCACCCAATAGTTACCACCACCTGCACCGACCACCCAAGGCAAGAGCGCTAAAACGATCACACCAATCCACAGATAAGCTGCATGACTGAGACGGTTAGCAAAAAGGTTTTTAAGCACGATCAGCAACCTTTTCGCCAAACAGTCCCGTGGGTCGCAAAACCAATACCAAGATCAACACCAGGAAAGCAAAAATATCTTGATAGTTAGAACCAAAGACCCCACCAGTGAGCCCACCAATATATCCAGCGCCCAATGATTCGATCAAACCCAGGAGCAGGCCACCGAGCATAGCGCCTTGTAAATTTCCAATGCCACCAAGAACGGCAGAGGTAAACGCTTTTAAGCCGGGAATAAAGCCCATATAAAAATGAACGTTGCCATAGTTACTGGCAATCATGACGCCTGCCAATCCCGCTAATGCCCCGCCCAACATAAAAGTAATCGAGATCACGCGATTGGAATTGACGCCCATTAGCGCGGCAATCTGAGTTTGCTCCGCTGTAGCGCGCATTGCCCGGCCAAGCTTTGTTTTTTCTACCAGAAACAACAAACCTGCCATCACCAGGAAGGCAGCCACAATAATCACAATCTCTTTTCCGGTGATCGTCGCGCCACTACCCCACAAATCAATCGGAGCAGAAGGGAGCAGCTGTGGATAAGTCATGGGATTGCGCGACCAAATGATCATCGCAATCGTTTGCAACAAAATAGACATTCCAATAGCGGATATCAGTGGCGCTAAACGTGGCGCATTGCGTAAAGGACGATAAGAAATCCGCTCAATCCAGTAACTCAGTCCGGCGCAGACCACCATCGTGACAGGCAACACAATTAATAAAGTCAACCAACCAGGCAAGTCACTTGTCAAATTCAGAATCAAGCGCAATAGAGAGAGCGAAACCATCGCGCCAATCATCAACACTTCGCCGTGCGCGAAATTGATAATCCCCAGCACGCCATACACCATGGTGTAACCCAGAGCAATTAAGGCATAGATGCTACCGAGCACTAAGCCGTTAATGATCTGTTGAAGAAGAATATCCACGAGGGTTGAGAATGAATGAGGTCTTGGTAGAAAAATAGCGCCGCCGCACAACAACAGCAGCAACGCTATTTTTAAAAGTGTTTTTACATCTTAATAACGTCCAGGACAGTTTTCTTTTTGTCTTTAAAGTCATATAAGGTAGTCACGCCCTTTTGCATGTCACCGTTGCCGTTGAAGGCAATATCACCCACTAAACCTTGCATATTTGTAGCTGGCATCGCGGCCAAAATCTTGGCTGGATCGGTTGAGTTTGCGCGCTGCATCGCGTCCACCAAAACATAGACTGCGTCATAAGTGAAAGGCGCATAGATCTGCACATCGGAATTAAAGCGTTCTTTGTGGCGCTTTTGGAAGTCAGCTCCTTGCGGCATTTTCGATAAAGCCATACCAACTTCAGAGCAGGTGACATTGAGCACAGCCTCGCCAGCCAACTCCGCAAGTTTTTCAGTACACATACCGTCACCACCGACTACCCTCGCCTTAATGCCCAACTCTGCAGCTTGTTTCGTGAGCGGGCCACCAGTAGCATCCATGCCGCCGTACATGATGACATCGGGCTTGCTTCCCTTAATCTTTGTCAAAATGGCTTTAAAGTCTGTGGCCTTATTATTGCTTGCTTCACGAGTAACCACTTTCATTCCTGCGGCTTTAACGGTTTTCTCAAACTCATCCGCCAAGCCTTTGCCATATTGAGTGGAATCGTCAATGATCGCTACAGTCTTTGCTTTCAGAGTATTCGCAACATAATTAGCTAGTGCTGTGCCTTGCTGGGCATCAGTCGCCACTAAACGATAGGTCGTTTTAAATCCTTGCTTAGTATAATCAGGATTAGTGGCCGATGGAGACACTTGGGTAATGCCTGCATCGCTATAAATACGCGAGGCCGGAATACTGGTACCAGAATTCAGGTGCCCCACTACGCCCACCACCTTGGCATCCACTAGTTTTTGCGCCACCTGTGTAGCCGTCTTTGGATCTTCAGCATCATCCTCGGGCACCAAGGTCAACACCACTTTTTTTCCATCAATGGTTAAACCGGCTTTATTAATTTCTTCAAGCGCTAAGCGAGCACCATTCTCATTGTCCTTACCCAAGTGGGCAATAGGGCCAGTCAACGGGGCGACGTGACCGATCTTGACTTCAATGCCATCGACTGGAACTGCCGCAGACCTATCGCCACCCTTGCCGCAAGCCGCTAAGAGCAAAGCTGAAGCCGCTAATGCAAAAGCACTGCTTGAAAAAGTAATGTTGGATTTGTTCATGTACAGCTCCTCTATTATGAATGGATGCTTCAATCAACTAAATTTTTAGGCAACGAAAAAGTAATATCTTCAACTACACCATCGAGCGCACGCACTTGTCGTGGACCAAATTTCTGTATACGACTAACAATCGACTGAGCCAAGACTTCTGGCGCAGAAGCGCCGACAGTTAAACCGACACGCTTTTTACCAGCAAACCATTCTGGATTGAGCTGCTCCGGGGAATCCACCATGTAAGCAGGAACGCCAAGCTTTTCAGCCAGCTCTCGCAAACGATTGGAGTTCGAGCTTGTGGCGCTTCCCACCACAATAACCACTTCAACTTGTGGCGCCATAAATTTCACGGCGTCTTGACGATTTTGAGTGGCGTAACAAATATCTTGTTTGCGGGGTTGAACAATATTGGGAAACTTTTTTGTTAAAGCTTCAACAATCTCCTTTGTCTCATCCACTGACAGTGTTGTCTGGGTTACAAAGACGATCTTCTCATCAGCAGGAAATGGTAACGCGCTCACATCTCCAAGCTTCTCAATTAAGAACACACCTTCTTTTACCTGACCCATGGTCCCTTCCACTTCTGGATGCCCGGCATGGCCAATCATCAGAACCGTGAAACCCTCTTTACACATTTTGACGACTTCAAGATGAACCTTAGTCACCAAAGGACATGTGGCGTCATAGACCTGCAAACCCCGAGCTTCGGCGTCTTTACGCACTTCCTGAGAAACGCCGTGAGCACTAAACACGACAATTCTACCTTTAGGAACTTCGTGCAGCTCATTCACAAATACCGCGCCCTTATCGCGCAGCTCATTCACCACATATACGTTGTGCACAATTTCGTGACGCACATAAATTGGCGCACCGAAACGATTCAGCGCTTCATTCACGATATTAATTGCACGGTCAACGCCTGCGCAAAAACCGCGCGGCTGAGCCATCAAAATTTCTGTGTTATTGGAATCACTCATGCTTTATAGGATCGCTACAATCTCTGCTTCAAAAGTCACAGGTCTGCCGGCAAGGGGATGATTAAATTCAAACCATGCGCCCTCATCATTAATCGATTGCAAAACGCCTGCGTACTGAGCGCCACCCGGCGCATTGAACTCAATCACATCGCCTGGATTAAATTCCACATCGTCATCACGACCTTCTTTCAGCGCCTTGAGCGATACCCACTGCACTAAATCCTCCTTGCGCGCACCAAAACTTTCTTCAGGCGCAAGGAGTGCACTTTTTTTCTCACCAACCCCTAAACCCAGCAATACCTTTTCAAAGCAAGGAGCAAATTGTCCAGATCCCATCAAAACCGTCGCAGGACGATCGATAAAGGTGTTGATGTAATCCTCCCCATTGGGCAAAGTGAGCCGGTAGTTCAGAGTCAAGTAGGAATTAGGCAAAACGGTAAGCTTGGTCATAAGGTGATTGTATCTAGGCCTGCGCTAGCTGTGCACTCCCCCATTAACAGGTTGGCCAAAAAATCAGCAACCTAGAGAAAAACTGCGATTAAATGGTGCGGGGGCACTTTCAGACGCTGAATGACTCACCATCTTTCTGCGGGTAGGTGTGAAAGGAAAAAGCGCAGTTGCCCTAGCTCAGGATCTCCTGCATCACTTTGGGAGTCTGCCTAAACTTCTAGCCAGCAGCCCTGCAGAGCTCACTCAACTGCATGGGATGGGACTATCCAAGTGGTCGCAAATTCAAGCGGCGCACGAACTCATTAAACGGAGTCTTGAGGACGGCTTAACCCAAGACCCCATCTTTTCCTCACCCAACCATGTCAGAGAGTTCTTGCAGGCCAAGATTGGCCGCCTTCCGCATGAGGTCTTGCTGTGCCTCTACCTTGATTCCCGACTGCATCTGATTGAATGTGATGAGCTCTTTAGGGGCTCCATTACCCAAACAACCATTTACCCCCGAGAAATCCTCAAAGAGACCTTAGCGAAAAATGCCAGCGCCCTCATCGTGGCGCACAAGCATCCCAGCGGAAACCCATTACCTAGTGACGCAGACCAAGAATTAACGAAGGTACTACTCAATGCCCTACAATATTAGTGTATATTCAGCTTTTAGACCACTGCATTGTGAGTAGGAGCGGTTTGTTCTCCTTTTCAGATTCAGGCCCTTATGGATAATGGGATTAAATGATAGTAAATACTAACTTATTGGCCTATTTTTCCAATAGAGGCGCTTTTTAGACCAAATCCCGCTTACAAAAGCCATGTAGCTGGGCCTGATACAATCTTCTTTTTTCGCAATTAAAAATGGAGTTATGTCATGGCAAAAGTTTGCCAAGTCACTGGGAAAAAGCCGATGGTTGGCAACAATGTATCCCATGCAAACAATAAAACGAAGCGTCGCTTTTTGCCGAATTTGCAAAACCGTCGTTTCTGGGTTGAATCTGAAAACCGTTGGATTAGCTTGCGCTTAACCAATGCTGGTTTGCGCGTTATCGACAAGAACGGCATCGATTCTGTGTTGTCTGATCTCCGTGCACGTGGCGAAATTTAAGGAGCGCACAAATGGCTAAAGGCGGCAGAGAAAAAATCAAGTTGGAGTCATCAGCAGGTACTGGTCACTTCTACACCACTTCAAAAAACAAGCGCACTAAGCCTGCGAAAATGGAGATCATGAAGTTCGACCCAACCATTCGCAAGCACGTTGCTTACAAAGAAACAAAGCTGAAGTAAGGCATTGATTTAATACTGACTTTCAGTAAATAAAAAACCCGCTACATCAGCGGGTCTTTTATGGCCTAAATTTTTCTAAAATTTTTTAGTGTTTATTTTCTTAGAAATTAAATGTAACGACGCAATCTCAAAGAGAACTCACGTAAGTTAGTTAAACCACTCTCTTCCGCACGCTGGCACCAAGTGTGCAATTGAGATAACAACTGCTCTTTAGTGGCTGAGGAACGACTCCAGATGGCTTGCAGATCACGACGCATTTCAATCATTTTGCGCAATTGAGCGTTACTGGCCATTAACTCCTCAAGCTTTAGCTTCTCTTGCTCGGTTAAACGAGATTCGTCCTTAGTCAGCCAAGTACGGGCATCGCCTAAATGCGCCGCCAAGACTTGCATGTGCTGCACTTCATTACTAAAGAAGCTGCGCAATGTCTTGCTGTAACGCGCCATGATTTCATAACGGTTCGCAATGATAGCTTCGAGCGTATTTTGGTCTGCGGGACGGAGATCGCTCAGCACTGGTTTAGGTGGAGTCTTTTTCACCGTCGCCAAACCGACTGCACTCATTATCTGAATGTACATCCAGCCAATATCAAACTCGTACCATTTATTGGATAGCTTGGCGCTGGTAGCGAAGGTGTGGTGATTGTTATGCAACTCTTCACCACCAATCAAAAGACCCCAGGGCACAATATTTCTGGCAGCGTCTTCGCAATCAAAATTACGATAGCCCCAGTAGTGCCCAATGCCATTAATGATGCCGGCTGCGGTAATTGGAATCCACAACATTTGGACCGACCAAACGGTGAAACCAAGCGCGCCAAATAAAAACACATCAATGATGAGCATGATGGCAACACCATGCCACGAGAACTTGGAATAGATATTGTGCTCAAGCCAATCATCTGGAGTGCCGTGACCAAACTTATCTAAAGTTTCTTGATTGCCCGCTTCTTTTTTATAAAGCTCTGCACCGCGCGAAAGTACGGTCTTGATTCCCAAAACCTGTGGGCTATGGGGATCATCAACAGTCTCGCATTTGGCGTGGTGCTTACGATGAATCGCGGCCCACTCCTTGGTAACCATGCCAGTAGTTAGCCAGAGCCAGAAGCGAAAGAAATGCGAAACGATTGGATGCAGATCCAAAGCACGGTGCGCTTGGCAGCGGTGCAAGAAAATAGTCACGGCGGCAATGGTGATGTGTGTGGCTACCAGCGTGAAAACGGTAATTTTCCACAAAGACCGATCTAAATATCCATTAGCAAGCCAATGGAGAAGCAAATCAAAACCTGAAGCTGTATTCAAAATGGATTCCCTAAAGAGATCAAAACTGCTATTTTAGTTCTTTAGGGGTGCCCTTGTGTTTGACCTTAAGCTCTTTTTGACCGCCTGTTTGTGCCTCAACCGAAGGGGCGGCAGCCTTTTTCTGGAAAACCGCCCCAAAAAAACCATCTGTTCCATGAATATGAGGCCATAACTGCCACCAAGGATTATCAAGACTACATCCTAAAGGCAATTTTTCCTTTGGAAATAATGGCGTAAGAACTTCTGCAGCTGGAACAGCCTCAAATTGTGGGTGATTTGCCAAAAACTCCTCGGCAATAGCCTGATTGTCTTGGGGCAACAGACTGCAGGTGGCATAAACCAAACGTCCGCCGGGCTTTAATAGACGGGCTGCGGAGGCCAAAATACTTCTTTGCTTTTGGTTCAGCTCCAACACTGCTGCAAGGGTCTGACGCCACTTCAAGTCAGGGTTTCGGCGCAATGTACCCATGCCGCTACAAGGGGCATCCACCAGTACACGATCAATCTTTCCGGCTAAGCGCTTGATCTTGGCGTCATTCTCGCTATCAATCCACACTGGATGAACATTTGAGAGACCGCTACGAGCCTGTCTGGGCTTCAAATTGGCCAAGCGACGCTCTGATGTATCTAAAGCATATAAACGCCCTGTGGAGCGCATAAGTGCCCCGATTGCCAAAGTCTTGCCGCCAGCACCAGCGCAAAAGTCCACAACCATCTCACCACGCTTAGGAGCGAGCAAGTAAGCCAAGAGCTGACTGCCCTCATCTTGCACTTCAAACATGCCTGCTTTAAAGCCAGCTGTATTTTGCAAAGCGGGTTTACCCATGATGCGCACGCCATCAGGTGCATATGGGGTTGGAATCGCTTGATAGCGGCCACCTAATGCATTCATCTGCGCGAGCAATTCTTCGCGATTGGTTTTCATGGTGTTCGCGCGCAAATCCAATAGCGCTGGATGCATTAAAGATTTTGCAAGCTCTTCACGTGTTTCTTCACCAGGATATTTTCCAAACGCATCCCATAACCACTCTGGCAAATTATTACGAACAAGTGGATTTAATGCAGCAGGATCAACCGTCGCAAAACGTTGTAGCCACTCATACTCGCCTGGCTTTAATACGTGCGCCAAGTCAGCAATCGCGCTCTCTGCGCGGTTCCCAGATCCCAAACCACCTTCAGACAAAGCGGACAGCAAACCCAATAGGGATAAGCGTCTAGCCTGCGAACCTTCACCACTAGAGGCAAATTGGGAGAACTCATTTTTACGACGCAAGATAGCAAATGCGCTCTCAGCAATCAAAGCGCGATCACGATTTCCCAGCTGTGGTTCTGCCCAGAAATAGCGACTCACCACCCGATCAGCCGGCTGGTCAAAACTGAGCAATTCAGGCAGCAGACGCTCCAGATGCATCGCATGTTGCGGCAATGCCTTTGCATTGGAAAAATTCTTCTGACCTTCGGGCGCGATGAGATTGCCACCAGCATTGCGACGCTCGGGACGACGCAATGGATCTTTCGATTTCGTCGCGTAACTTTTGTGTGGATCTAGTCTGTTACCAGATCTACGGGGTGGACGTTCTGCACTCATAATTTAAAAAATTGCGACTCTGGGGGTTGTAACTTCACTTGATTACCTTCTATTCGCAATCGTCCATCAAGAAACCATTTTACGGCCCGCGAGTAAATGTGATGTTCAGCCGCCAAAACACGGGCTGCCAAGGTGTCTGCGTCATCCCCATCGAGCACTGGAACTGAGGCCTGACAAATGATCGGCCCCTCATCCACGCCTTCGTTCACGAAGTGCACGGTGGCGCCATGCTCCTTCACACCCGCCTCCAAGGCGCGCTCATGGGTGTGCAATCCCGGAAAAGCAGGCAACAAGGCTGGGTGGATATTGATTAAGCGGCCATCGAAATGACGAATAAATTCAGGGGTCACAATTCTCATAAAGCCGGCCAGAACCACCAAATCCGCCCCCAGAGCATCAATCTGCTGGATTAATGCCGCATCAAAGGACTCGCGAGTAGCATACTCCTTATGCTCAATCGCATAAGCTGGAATACCCTGCGAGCGAGCAAAATCAAGACCCTTAGCCGATGAGTGATTCGCTATTACCCCAGCAAAAGTGACCGGCCATTGCTCTTTTTGAGCTGTTTGGACAATGGCCTCGAAATTAGATCCGCGGCCCGAGATTAAGGTGACGATAGAAGGCATGCCCACAATATAATTGATGGTTACCTTGAAAGCGATTTTGTGAACATATTCCGTGGCCCCACCCAGTTTTCCGCAGGACCCGCTTGTGCCCTAACCATCGGCAATTTCGATGGCGTGCACAGGGGTCATCGCGCCCTACTCAAGACACTGGTTGATGGCGCCAAGACTCGAGGCTTGGTTAGTTGCGTGATGACTTTCGAGCCTCACCCAAAGGAATTCTTCTCTCCGGAACAAGCGCCACCCCGCATTCTCAATTTGCGGGACAAATTAGCAGCCCTTGCCGAACTGGGAATTGATCACGTGGTGGTTGAACATTTCAACTCCGCTTTTGCAAAACTGCCCCGAGAAGAATTTGTCTCTGAAAGTATTGTCAAACGCCTCAACGCCAAATGGATTGTGATTGGTGATGACTTTTGTTATGGCGCTAAACGCGCGGGTAACTTTGCTAGCTTAAAAGCTGCTGGTGAAAAGTACGGCTTTGAAGTGTCTAGCATTCAAACCATTCAAGAAAATGGTGATCGTATTTCTAGCTCAGCTCTACGCGCGGCACTCGCCAGTGGCGATATGTCATTGACAGAAAAATTATTAGGCCGTCCATACGGAATTTCTGGACACGTTATTCATGGCCAACAACTTGGTCGTGAATTAGGCTTTCCCACTTTGAACTTAGCGGTAGCTAATCACTTGCATCACCGCAAACCCGCGACGACTGGAATCTTCACCGCGCAAGTTTTGGGATTGAGTGATAAACCCCTGCCTGCGGTAGCCAGCCTAGGTGTTAGGCCCACAGTGGAGGACGAAGGCAGGGTATTGCTAGAAACCCACATCTTTGATTACAACGCGGATGTGTACGGAAAAATCATTACCGTAGAGCTATTAGAAAAAATCCGCGATGAGGCGAAGTACCCAGACCTCGAAACCCTTACACAAGCGATTGCAGCAGATGCAGCGCATGCCAGAAATTATTTCCAGAAAAAAGCTTATGTCTGAAAAAGAAAACTCTTATCCCGTTAACTTACTTGATACCTCCTTCCCTATGCGAGGGGATCTTGCTAAACGCGAACCACAGTGGGTAGCTGCGTGGCAAAAGAATACGCTCTACGAAAAAATTCGTGCGGCACATGCCAATCAACCCACGTTCATTTTGCATGATGGCCCTCCTTATGCAAATGGCGACATTCACATTGGTCATGCGGTCAATAAGATTCTGAAGGACATGATTGTGAAGTCGCGTTGGCTTATGGGCTTTGACTCGGCCTATGTGCCCGGCTGGGATTGCCATGGCATGCCAATTGAGATTCAGATTGAAAAAGAGTTTGGTAAAAATTTACCAACTGCTGAAGTGCAATCTAAAGCGCGCGCTTATGCTCATGTTCAAGTTGAGAAGCAGAAGAAAGATTTTGAGCGCTTGGGCGTATTGGGCGACTGGAATAACCCCTATCTCACCATGAACTTCCGCAATGAGGCCGACGAAATCCGCGCTCTTGGCAAGATCTGGGAGAAGGGTTATGTCTTCCGCGGCTTACAACCAGTGAACTGGTGCTTTGATTGTGGTTCCGCCCTGGCTGAAGCTGAGGTTGAATACCAAGATAAAACTGACCCAACAGTCGATGTTGGTTTTGCATTGGATGATGCGCAGCGACCACAATTAGCTAAAGCGTTTGGCCTTACCGATTTACCGAATAAACCAGGTCAGATTGTGATCTGGACAACAACCCCTTGGACCATTCCCGCCAACCAAGCGATGAATGTCCATCCAGAACTCACATATGCGTTGGTCGATGTCGGTGATAAGTTACTCATTCTTGCTAAAGAGCGCGTTGAAACTTGTTTGCAAGACTATGGCTTGGAAGGCAAAGTAATTGCCACTTGCCAAGGCGCTCAGTTAGCGAATATTTCTTTTTGGCATCCGCTAGCGACATTGCATGAAGGCTATAAACGCCTCTCTCCAATTTATCCAGCTGAATATGTCACGCTTGATACGGGTACCGGCATCGTTCACTCTGCACCCGCTTATGGCGAGGAAGACTTTAAATCCTGTAAAGCCAATAAGCTTGCTGACAAAGATATCCTGAACCCAGTGATGGGCAATGGTGTGTATGCATCTTGGTTGCCATGCTTTGCCAACGAATACATCTGGACAGCCAATCCAAAGATTATTGAAGCGATGCGTGAAGCGGGTAGCCTCTTGCGCGACAAAACCTATACCCACTCGTATATGCATTGCTGGCGTCATAAGTCGCCCATCATTTACCGCGCCACCTCACAATGGTTTGCGAGCATGGATAAGAAATCCTCCGATGGCAAAACCAGTTTGCGTGAGACTGCGTTAGCTGGCATTGAGAACACTGAGTTCTTCCCAGCTTGGGGTAAGCAACGTTTACACAGCATGATTGCCAACCGTCCGGATTGGACTTTGTCACGCCAACGTCAATGGGGTGTGCCAATGGCTTTCTTTGTTCACAAAGAAAGTGGTGAGCCACATCCACGTACTGTTGAGTTACTTGAAGAAATTGCAAAGCGCGTAGAAAAAGAAGGTATCGAGGCCTGGCAAAAATTGGAAGTTGCCGAGCTCCTTGGCGATGAAGCCGCGCAATACGAAAAGAACCGCGATACCTTGGATGTTTGGTTTGACTCCGGCACAACGCACTGGCATGTCATTCGTGGCTCGCACCGCGATGAATTACTCACCACTGATGCAGAAACACAAAATGGTCGTCTGGCAGATTTATATCTCGAAGGGTCAGACCAACACCGCGGCTGGTTCCACTCCTCATTACTTACCGGCGCGATGCTGGATGGCAAGCCACCATACAAAGCACTCTTGACTCACGGCTTTACGGTCGACGGGCAAGGTCGCAAGATGAGTAAGTCTGTGGGAAATGTGATTGCGCCTCAACAGGTGGCAGACAAGCTGGGCGCAGAAATCATTCGCCTCTGGGTTGCTTCTACTGACTACTCTGGTGAAATGACGATCTCAGACGAGATCCTCAAACGCGTTACCGAGAGCTACCGCCGCATTCGCAACACCTTACGTTTCTTATTGGCAAACTTATCGGACTTTGATCCCACTAAACATGCGATGCCCGCTGATCAGTGGCTGGAAATTGATCGCTATGCGGTTGCACTTGCTAACGACTTGCAAAACGATGTGGAATCCCATTACAAAGCATATGAATTCCAGCCTGCGGTCGCCCGCATGTTGACTTTCTCTTCTGAGGATTTAGGCGGCTTCTATTTGGATATTCTGAAGGATCGTCTCTATACCAGCGCGCCAGACTCACCCGATCGTCGCGCCGCACAAAATGCTTTATTCCATATCACCCGCAATCTGTTGAAATGGTTCTCGCCATTCCTCTCCTTTACCGCGGAAGAAGCCTGGAAAGATTTCCCACATGGCTCTGGAAACAAGCCATCGGAATCCATCTTCATGGAAGAATTTGGTCAATTCCCTGAAATTGCTCATGCTGATGAATTGCTCGCGAAATGGAGTCGCATTCGGGAGCTCCGCTCTGAAGTTACCAAGGCGATTGAAGTGGAACGTGAGGCAGGCACTGTTGGTTCGTCATTACAGGCCGAGCTTACTATCAAAGTCGGTGATGGTTACTTTGCCATCCTACATTCGCTGGAAGATGATTTGCGTTTTATCACGATCACCTCTAGTGCCAACATTGAGTTGAGCAACGAAGGCTTAGAAGTTTTAGTACGGGGCAGTCAACACAAGAAGTGTGGTCGCTGCTGGCATCACACCAAAGATGTTGGCAGTCACGCTGATCATCCAGAGTTATGTGGTCGCTGTATTAGCAACTTATTTGGCGCTGGCGATCACCGCCTGTTTGCGTAAGAACCGTCAATATGAAAAGTCTCCCCTTGCTTCGCTATCTGGCAATCGCCGTCATCGTGCTCTTGCTCGACCAGCTGAGCAAGCGGTCGGCATTAAGTAATTTGCAGATGGGTGTTCCTGAGCCTGTTTTACCCTTTATGAACTGGTTGCTCCTCTTTAACCCAGGCGCGGCTTTTTCATTCTTGGCGCAAGGCTCTGGCTGGCAACGCCGGTTTTTTGCCGCGCTTGGCATTGCCGCGTCGATATACATTATTTGGATGCTCTATAAAAGTCAAAGCGATAAGCTGCTCTGTATTGCCCTCGGCCTAATCTTAGGTGGCGCACTAGGGAACGTCGTGGATCGTGTGATGTATGGCGCTGTGGTCGACTTTATTGACCTCTATTACGCCAATTGGCATTGGCCAGCATTTAACATTGCTGATAGCGCTATTTGCGTAGGCGCTACCCTTATTATTTTGGGCGAATTGCGCAAGTCATTTGGCAAATCAGCCCAATATCATTAAGCTGGCGCCATGCAATCACTTATCAATAAGAAGATCGTTCTCGGCATCTCCGGCGGTATTGCGGCCTATAAGGCCCCAGAGCTAGCACGCCAATTGATGCAGGAGGGTGCCTCAGTGCAAGTGGTCATGACTGCAGCTGCGCAACAATTTGTAACGCCAGTAACCATGCAAGCACTCACTGGTAATCCAGTGTATTTAAGCCAATGGGATAGCGGTATTCCGAATCATATGGCGCACATCGAGTTGTCACGTTCTGCGGATGCGATTGTAATAGCGCCCGCAAGCGCAGACCTCATGGCAAAGCTATCCTTAGGTTTGGCAGATGACTTATTGACTACTCTCTGCATTGCGAGAGACTGCCCGCTGTTGCTAACTCCAGCAATGAATAAGCAAATGTGGGAACATGCAGCCACCCAAAGAAGCGTGCAAAGACTTACTGATGATGGGGTAACCCTTCTCGGACCTGCTAGCGGCTTTCAGGCTTGTGGCGAAGTTGGAATGGGCCGCATGCTCGAGCCCGCCGAAATCACCGAACAAGTGATTGCCTTCTTTCAGAAAAAATCGCTAGCGGGCAAAAAAGTATTGATTACCGCCGGCCCTACGTTTGAAGCAATTGATCCAGTACGATGTATTACCAATCACAGCTCAGGCAAGATGGGTTTCGCCATTGCAAAGGCCGCTCTTGAAGCGGGAGCTCAAGTCCATTTAATTGCCGGACCTTGTGATCTCGCAACACCACTAGTGGCTACCGGCAATATTGTCCGCACAGATGTAGTTAGCGCTAAAGAAATGCATGCGGCCACTCTCAATGCGATTGATTGCGATATTTTCTTTGCGGTGGCTGCTGTTGCAGACTGGGGCATTGCCAACCCAGCGAAAGAGAAGATTAAACGCCAAGGCAACCAAGCACCAAACCTCGAGTTTGTAGCGAACCCAGATATCTTGCTTGATGTTGCAAAAGCAGTAAAGACCAGAAGTGGGAAGCCTCATCCTTATTGCGTGGGCTTTGCGGCCGAATCAACAGATTTAGAAAAGCATGCTGATGAAAAGCGTAAGCGCAAGGGCATTCCAGTGATTGTTGGCAATATCGGCCCGGATACTTTTGGCAGTGATCTCAACCAATTGCTGGTGATTGATTCTGCAGGCAGCAAAAAAATCGCCAAGGCTGAAAAAATTCAGCTGGCACGCCAACTGATTCAGTTAGTTGCCAAAAAAATCTGATCTTTATATCTTGTAGTTTTTTATTCATTCCCCAGCTTTAGGAAACTCCATGCAATCTCTCCAAGTCAAAATTCTCGATGAACGTATGCGCGACCAATTGCCAACTTACGGCACGCCTGGGAGTGCAGGCCTAGATCTACGCGCCTGCATAGAGGAAACCATCGAAATTGCACCAGGCCAAACTGTCTTAGTACCAACTGGCTTAGCGATCTATGTGGAAGATCCTCGTTATGCGGCATTCATTCTTCCGCGTTCAGGTTTGGGTCATAAGCATGGCATCGTCTTAGGTAACTTAGTGGGCCTTATTGACTCCGACTACCAAGGCCAATTGATGGTGAGCACTTGGAACCGCGGCTCAACCCCCTTCAAACTTGAACCCATGGAGCGCTTAGCTCAATTGGTGGTGATGCCTGTACAACAAGTGGAGCTCAAGATAGTTGAAGAGTTCACCGAGAGCAGTCGTATGTCGGGTGGCTTTGGCAGCACTGGCAGAGCCTAAATAATGAATCGACGCGGCGCATTAATTTGTTTATGCGGCATAGGTTTGACCAGTATCACTCGAGGTGCGATAGCAAAAACCAATCTTTCGTCGCTTCCAATAAAACAAAATGAAACTGCCATGCGCGCTGCAATTGCCATGGCAGTACAAAATGCTTCCTACCCATTTAGCGCCGTAATTACTAACGCCAAAAGCGGAACAATACTTGCTAAAGGCGTAAATCAAACTTCTCAAAATCCGGTGCTTCATGGAGAAATGGCCTGCATCAATAACTATGTCAGCCAACAAGGGAATAAGAACTGGGGCGACTGTATTCTCTACACCACTGGGGAGCCATGCCCCATGTCCATGAGTGCATTGGTATGGGCCGGTATTGGTGGCGTTGTCTATGGCAGCTCAGCAGCCACCATTAAAAAATCAGGGCAAAGCTTTACGAGCACGAGCAGCAGAAGCTTTAATTTCCTTACCTTGAAACTTTTCATTCTCCGCTGTATAAGTTTCGAAAGCTTCTAGTAATTTATCGTGATGAGACATATTTCCCCTTTTGGTTGTCATTTTTTCGTTGCAATGAATACGTTATTTAAATTTCTTCAACTGGCGCCACATCCGCTTTAGTTGCCTTACCTGGCAACACTGGCGCATCAAAGTTCAGTAGCACTTTACCATCCGCGTCAATATCGACGTCCATATGGCCGCCTTGGGCTAGCTTGCCAAACAAAAGCTCATCGGCAAGCGCTTTACGAACAGTGTCCTGAATAATGCGTTGCATTGGGCGAGCACCCATCAATGGATCAAAGCCATGCTTAGCCAAATGCGCACGTAATGCAGGACTGAAAGTGACATCGACCTTCTTCTCGTGGAGTTGCTCTTCAAGCTGCATCAAGAACTTATCCACTACGCGCATGATGATGGACTCATCGAGCGCCTTAAAGGAAACGATTGCATCCAAACGATTGCGGAACTCGGGAGTGAAGAACTTCTTGATATCCGCCATCTCGTCGCCAGACTCACGCGCATTGGTAAAGCCAATGGTGGACTTCTGCATTGCTTCAGCGCCAGCATTCGTAGTCATGATGATAATCACATTACGGAAGTCCGTCTTGCGACCATTGTTGTCCGTCAAAGTGCCGTGATCCATTACCTGCAACAAAATATTGACGATATCTGGATGAGCCTTTTCGATTTCATCAAGCAGGAGTACGCAATGCGACTTCTTATTTACCGCCTCAGTGAGTAAACCACCTTGATCAAAGCCCACATAGCCTGGAGGCGCACCAATCAAGCGACTGACCGCGTGACGCTCCATGTATTCGGACATATCAAAACGCAGCAGTTCGATACCCAGAATGTAAGCAAGCTGCTTAGCCACCTCAGTCTTACCAACGCCTGTTGGACCCGAGAATAAGAATGAGCCAATCGGTTTATCAACCTTGCCAAGACCGGCACGCGTCATCTTAATGGCGCTAGCCAAAGCCTCAATCGCAGCGTCCTGACCAAACACTACGCTCTTAATATCGCGATCTAAGGTCTGCAACTTACTACGATCATCTACGGTAACGGACTGTGGCGGTATGCACGCAATCTTGGCTACAATCTCTTCAATCTCAGGACGACCAATGGTTTTCTTCTGCTTAGACTTGGGCAGAATGCGTTGAGCAGCCCCAGCTTCGTCGATCACATCGATTGCCTTATCGGGCAAATGACGATCATTGATATAGCGAGCAGAAAGTTCCGCAGCTGCCACCAAGGCACCAGCCGCATACTTCACGCTATGGTGCTCTTCAAAACGAGACTTCAAGCCACGCAAGATTTGCACTGTTTGATCAACTGTAGGCTCAACGACATCCACTTTCTGGAAGCGCCTCGATAAAGCCGCATCTTTTTCAAAGATGCCGCGATATTCAGCGAAGGTAGTTGCGCCCATACATTTCAACTGACCATTAGACAATGCAGGCTTTAGCAAATTGCTTGCATCCAACGTTCCGCCTGATGCGGCACCCGCACCGATCAAGGTGTGAATCTCATCGATAAATAAGACGCCATGAACGTGATCTTTGAGAGACTTGAGAACACTCTTCAAACGCCGTTCAAAATCACCACGATACTTAGTGCCAGCCAGCAGCGCACCCATATCCAAAGAGTAAACCATAGCATTGGCTAAAATATCAGGCACGTCACCTTGCACAATTCTCCAGGCGAGGCCTTCAGCGATTGCTGTTTTACCTACGCCAGCCTCTCCCACCAATAGTGGATTGTTTTTACGACGACGGCATAGCACCTGAATAACGCGCTCTACTTCACTCTCGCGCCCAATTAAAGGATCAATCTTGCCTTGACGAGCCAAGGCGTTGAGATTTTGCGTGTACTGCTCAAGCTGGCTCTCTTTGCCTGAAGACCCAGACTCTTCGGCCTCTTGGGTTGATTCAACTGGCTTTACATGCTCAGCTTGATCTTTACGCACACCATGGCTAATGAAGTTTACTACATCCAAACGAGTGACGCCTTGTTGTTGCAAGAAGTAAATCGCATGCGAATCTTTTTCGCCAAAGATGGCAACCAATACATTGGCGCCAGTCACCTCTTTCTTGCCATTCGATGTCGACTGTACGTGCATGATGGCACGCTGAATCACGCGCTGGAAACCTAATGTGGGCTGAGTATCCACCTCATCTGTTCCGGGCACTACCGGGGTATTGTCATTAATGAAGTTTTTAAGCTGAGCGCGTAGCTCTGCGATATTGACCGCGCAAGCCTTTAAAACCTCAACTGCTGTAGCGTTATCCAATAAGGCTGCCAGCAAATGCTCGACCGTCATGAACTCATGTCGCGATGCCCTTGCGTCAACAAACGCCATGTGCACGCTCACTTCTAATTCTTGGGCAATCATGCTTCCTCCATAGTGCACTGTAATGGGTGACCCGATTCACGGGAGAGTTCAATAACCTGATGCACTTTCGTAGCAGCAACATCGCGAGTCAATACCCCGCAAACGCCTTTGCCAACTAGATGCACTTGCAACATGATGCGTGTAGCTGTTTCATAATCTTTATTAAAATACTCCTGAATCACCATCACCACAAATTCCATTGGCGTGTAATCGTCATTCAATAGCAAAACTTTATACATCGACGGCGCTTTGACTTGCTCGACCTGTTTTTCGAGAAGAATGGTGTCTTCAACATACGGATTGCTGGGGTTACCAGTAGTAGGATTTTTTGGTGCGCGACTCATGAGAAACATTCTAAACACAGATATGGAAACTTTAATCTCCTGGGGTCTTGTTGTGAAAAACACGCAAAAAACCCCATTTAACCCCATATTGGGGCGTTTTTCGATAAAAAAAAGGGGGTATTTACTAGGGGGTATGGGCATATAACTCCTTGACACCACTTCAAAAAGGGCAAACAATCAGGGGGTAGGCTTCAAGAGAGGTTCTATTTAGGCGTGTTGTGGATTGAGACTGATTAAAAAGTATTTACCCTCATCACGGTTGTTTTAAGTTTATGTAATGGAGTTCGCATGGCGACCGGAATTGTTAAGTGGTTCAATGATGCAAAAGGTTTTGGCTTTATCAAACCTGATGGTGGTGAAGAAGAGTTGTTCGCGCATTTCAGCGCAATTACTATGCCTGGGTTCAAAACCCTCAAGGAAAACCAAAAGGTAACGTTTGACATTACCCAAGGTCCTAAAGGCAAGCAAGCCACCAATATCCAAGCGGCTTAATAGTCCTTAGATCATTATTAAAAACCCAGGATTCGTTCCTGGGTTTTTTTCGCCTGCAATTTGCTTCAATTAAAATGCGCCTATGCATACATCTATCCCACTCTTACGCCAATTAGTTATATCAATGCTTTTACTTGGATCGAGCATTGCATCGGCTCAAGTTAACACAGGCCTACCCATCTTTGAACTCAAAGCAGGCATCTACCAAATTCAGGCCGAACTAGCTGATACTCCTAAAGCCCGAGAGGTGAGTCTCATGAATCGCACTAGCATGCCAGCGAATTCTGGAATGCTATTTATCTTCGAACAAAAAGCAGGTCATTGCTTTTGGATGAACAACACCAAGATTCCATTATCAATCGCATTCATTGCCGATGACGGGAAGATTGTGAACATTGAAGAGATGCAGGCCGAAACTACCAATAATCACTGCCCCAAAGCAGCGGTACGTTATGCCTTAGAAATGAACAAGCAATGGTTCTCTGAACGGGTGATTGTGCCGGGCACCGTCATTAGCGGCTTACCAAGAAGATAAGCTGCTTTACTTGGCGCCTCTAACTCTCACCAAGGATGATTAAGAATAATAAAAAACGCAGACCTCGGTCTGCGTTTTGTTTTTGCAATTCTTTGATTTATTCAAAGTGGCAAACGTAATGCACAGGTTGTTCAGCGCGAATGATGAAATAACCACCCTTTTTTACTTCCCAGCTTTGACCGGCCTTGAACTCTTGCTCAGGCGCGCCATTGATGCTGACAAAAGCATTGCCATCAACCACTTCCATGCTCTCTTTGATACTCAGATCAAAACGCAAAGTGCTTGGCAATACCACGCCGACTGACTTACGAACGCCATTAGGCAATGTCACGGTATGGGAAACGCATTTACCATCAAAAAATACATTGGCTTTTTTACCTACGGAAACTTGATCAAATTGCATTGCAGTTCTTTCTCTTCTGTTTAGTTCTATTTATTTCTTGGCACGCTTACGTTTTGCTGTTTCAGCAATACGCATACGCAATGCATTAAGCTTAATAAAGCCGCCCGCATCCGCTTGGTTATATGCGCCGCCATCATCATCAAAGGTGACGATATTTTGATCAAACAAAGTATTGGCTGAATCGCGTGAGATCACGGATACCGAACCCTTGTAAAGCTTCAAGCGCACTACACCATTGACAGCCTGTTGCGTATGGTCAATCAAAGTTTGCAATGCAAGACGCTCTGGGGCCCACCACAAGCCGTTGTAAATCAAGCTTGCATAGCGTGGCATCAAATCATCTTTCAAGTGAGCCACTTCACGATCCAAAGTGATACTTTCAATACCGCGGTGAGCCTTCAAGAGGATAGTGCCGCCAGGGGTTTCATAACAACCACGGCTCTTCATACCCACAAAACGGTTTTCCACGAGATCTAGGCGGCCAATGCCATGCGCGCCACCAATGCGATTGAGCTCCGCCAATAACTCGTGTGGTTTATACGCCTTGCCATTAATGGTGACAGGATCGCCAGCCTTAAATTCAATTTCGATGATCTCTGGCGCATCTGGCGCATTCTCAGGAGAAACTGTCCAACGCCACATGGATTCTTCGGCTTCTGCGTTTGGATTCTCTAAATGACGACCTTCGTAACTGATGTGCAAAAGGTTGGCATCCATGGAGTAAGGTGAGCCACCCTGCTTGTGCTTCATCTCTACTGGAATGCCATGCTTCTCTGCATAAGCCATTAATTTCTCGCGTGAGAGAAGATCCCATTCGCGCCAAGGGGCAATTACTTGAATTCCCGGCTCAAGCGCGTAGTAGCCCAACTCAAAGCGCACTTGGTCGTTACCTTTGCCGGTGGCACCATGCGAAACAGAATCCGCACCCGTTAAACGAGCGATCTCAATTTGCCGCTTAGCGATCAAAGGGCGCGCAATAGACGTACCCAATAAATATTCGCCTTCATAAATCGTGTTCGCGCGGAACATTTGAAAAACAAAGTCACGCACAAACTCTTCGCGCAAGTCATCGATAAAGATGTTTTCTGGTTTGATACCAAATTGCAAAGCCTTGGCGCGTGCTGGCTCCAACTCTTCACCCCGACCTAAGTCAGCGGTAAAAGTCACGATCTCGCAACCATAAGCATCTTGAAGCCACTTCAAGATCACGCTAGTGTCTAAACCACCGGAATACGCTAAGACTGTTTTTTGAATATCGGACATTTTTTATCCAATCAAAAAAATTAATTAAAAACTTACTAAGACAAATTTCTGAATATTTTATTGCTTACGGTTGATCGCTTAGTCCAAACGGCCACAGAGCAAATATTCCATCAGCGCTTTTTGAATATGCAAACGATTTTCCGCCTCTTCCCACACAATGCTTTTCGGGCCATCAATAACTCCCGCTGAAACTTCTTCACCGCGGTGCGCTGGCAAACAGTGCATAAATAAAGCGGCAGGCTTAGCCAATGACATCAACTCTTCATCGACCATCCAATCCTGGAATGCATTCATGCGTGAGGTGTTTTCAGCTTCATAGCCCATGCTAGTCCATACGTCGGTAGTCACCAGGTCAGCGTCTTTACAAGTCTCTTTAGGATCATCGCAAATTGTCAAATGCTTTGCTGCATTCGACGTTAAACGCGCCGGATCGAATTGATAACCTTCTGGCGCGGAAAAACGCAATTGAAAATCCAAGGATTCGGCAGCCTGAAGCCAGGTATAGGCCATATTGTTGGCATCACCAACCCAAGCCACTGTCTTACCCTGAATAGGTCCACGCGCCTCAACGAACGTAAAAATATCCGCCAATACCTGACATGGATGAAATTCATTGGTTAAGCCGTTAATTACCGGAACACGGGAGTTAGATGCAAAGCGCTCAATAATCTCCTGGCCAAAGGTGCGAATCATGATGATATCGGTCATCCGCGAAATTACCTGCGCAGCATCCTCCACAGGCTCACCACGACCCAATTGAGTATCGCGAGTGTTCAGGTATACCGCATGACCGCCAAGCTGGTGTATGCCCGCCTCGAAAGACAGACGCGTACGAGTGGAGTGCTTCTCAAAAATCATCGCCAAAGTGCGGTCATGGAGCGGATACCAAGCTTCATAACTCTTGAACTTCGCTTTGAGCCATGCGGAACGCTTCAATAAATAATCGTATTCCTCACGGGTGAGGTCGGAAAACTGCAGGTAGTGCTTTACCTGACCGGGCGCTTGAGGCTTTGCCAAGGATGTCATAGTTGAGCTTTCTACTAAAGTTTTGGCTTGCATTTTTTTCTTCAAACATTCGGCTGCACGAAAATGGCTCCTAAAGTCATCTTACGGCCAACTCAGGCTGTTAAGCTAGAGGACTTAGTAATACTATTGTCTACAACCATCATTACGCGAACTTGAACCACAAAAAGCCTTTTCATTCAAGGCATTACCACTTCTGGCAAACCATTTCGGCCCAGCGATTGGGCGGAGCGTCTGTACGGAGTGATGGCTACTTTCCGCCCTCCCGGCGATTCCGGGGGACCTCGCTTCACTTAGTCGCCCTATGTCAGACCTGTGCTTATTGCAAAAGTGAAATGCGTTGTTATCGATGCCAGGCTAGGGGATCTAGATCCTAGAGCGCTAGACTTTGTCATGAACTTTGCCAAAGACAATAGTCTACCGATCGAAGAGGCATATGAGTTCAACCCAACCGCCCCAGCCCAGCCTTAAAAACAAAAACCCGCTCTGATGAGGAGCGAGCCTGGGTCGAAACTACTTCGACCAGCCTAAAACTACAACTGTATTACGCTGCCATCGCCTTGATAGCTGCGGACAAACGTGACTTCTGGCGAGCCGCAGTATTTTTGTGAGCAATCTTTTTATCAGCAATCTTGTCGATTGTTGATTGAGTTGCCGCAAATACTTTCGCTGCAGCTGCTTTATCGCCAGTTTCAATCGCTTTACGAACTGCCTTGATGGAAGTGCGGAGCTTTGAACGCAAACTGGAGTTATGTTTGTTTTGTTTGACTGCTTTGCGTGCACGCTTACGCGCTTGTGCTGTATTGGCCATCTTTAAACCTTGCCTCTATAAATTGCAAATGCGATTAGTTAAAAATCTTGCGGACTTGCTAGATTCATAAGCAAGCTCGCCAAAAGCCAAGATTTTACCGTAAAGGGGCAAAAAAGCCCAGCCGACCGATAAATAGGTGAAAATCGCCTCATGAATCTGCTTTCTGCCGCCGCCAAGGTTAGCTCTCTGACCATGCTGTCCCGCATTACGGGATTGCTCCGGGAGACCCTGATAGCCCGTAGTTTCGGGGCTTCCGAGTGGACGGACGCCTTTAATGTGGCTTTTAGACTGTCCAATTTGCTACGTCGGCTATTTGCTGAAGGGGCTTTTTCTCAGGCTTTTGTGCCCATTTTGGGTGAAATTTACACAAATGAGGACCAAAGCAAGGCCAAAATCCTGATTAATGCGGTCTCTACGCTGCTATTTTGGGCGTTGCTGCTCACGGTATTGTTGGGAGTTATTGGTGCACCCCCGCTCATTTTTGTCATTGCCACAGGCTTTAAATGGGGTCCAGCCTACGACGTCAGCGTTGTCATGACCCGCATCATGTTCCCCTACATTGGACTGATTTCCATGGTCTCGCTGTCGGCGGGCATTCTGAATACTTATCACCGCTTCGCCATTCCTGCCTTCACACCCATTTTACTCAATCTAGCCTTAATCGGCAGCGCTATCTTTTTGGCGCCCCATTTAGATCAGCCAATTTATGCCTTGAGCATTGGAGTTTTATTGGGCGGCATTCTCCAGCTAGCAATTCAGATTCCAGCGCTTGCGCGCATTGGTCTTTTGCCACGCATTGGTCTTTTGCCTGGCGCAATAAAGAGCGCCATCACCAATCCAGATGCAAGACGCGTTTTACGCTTAATGGGGCCCGCGGTATTCGCTGTGTCTGTCGCGCAAATCTCTCTCATCATCAACACCAATATTGCCTCACGCTTGCAGGCGGGCAGCGTGTCTTGGCTATCGTATGCAGACCGCTTGATGGAGTTTCCGACGGCCTTGCTTGGTGTTGCTCTCGGCACAGTGCTTTTGCCAAGCCTCAGCAAAGCCAACGCCAAAAAAGATTTAGTTCACGCTGGCGAATTACTCATCTGGGGATTACAGCTGACATTTTTACTGGCCGCACCTTGCGCGCTGGCGCTCTTCATTTTTGGAGAACCCTTAGCGGCAGTGTTGTATCACTACGGAAAGTTCAACGCACTTGATGTCTTGATGACACAGCGCGCATTGGCAGCTTATGGAGTTGGCTTGATTGGTTTAATTCTGGTGAAAATTTTGGCGTCTGGCTTTTACTCGCGCCAAGATATCCGCACACCAGTCAAGATTGGTTTGCTAGTTTTAGTGGCCACCCAATTGGCTAACTTAGTTTTTGTACCCTGGCTTGGTCACGCGGGGCTTGCCCTCTCTGTGGGAACTGGCGCATGCCTTAATGCCACATTGCTTTGGGTAGGGCTGCATAGACGCGGGGCGCTACCTAGCTCTGCCTGGACCAAGTACTTAGGCCAATTACTTTTCGCCCTCATTCCATTCGGAACGGTGCTTTTCTATGCTGCGGGTGCGCACAATTGGATCGCCTTGCAATCTGATCCCTGGACTCGCATTGGTTTATTAGCTGCATGGCTAGGCATCGCCGCCATTGTTTACTTTGCCTCTCTGGGATTGGTAGGAATTCGCTGGCAAAAATTCTTGCGTCATGCAAAATAGCCTTTATGCCAACACAACAACTCGACTACTTCACCTCATTATAGTTGCTGAAGACGAACACTTTCCCTTAACCGAGGCTGCGATTGCTGTCGCTCAACACGCCTATCCCGATTTAGATGTACAAGGCGTATTAGACAAGTTGGATCAGCTGGGGAATAAATTAAAGTTGCGTGTAACGCCAGACACATCACCAGTTCAGCGCCTGCAAATACTTAAGCATTTCTTTTATACCGAATTGGGCTTTGGTCCAAATCCCAATGATTTTTATGTCCCTGAAAATTCGTACTTGCATTACGTACTTGAAAATCGCAGAGGCATTCCCATCTGATTAGCTATTCTGATGATGGAGCTAGGCAATCAAATTGGTTTAAAGATTCGAGGCGTTTCATTTCCGAATCACTTCATGATGCGTATCTCCATACAACAGGGTGCAGTCATTATCGATCCATTGACTGGTGAATCCCTATCCAAGGCTCAGCTCCAAGAAATGCTCGATCCCTACGTGGATGCCAAAGGCTATCGTGGCGAACTGAGTCTGCCACTCAATATCTTCCTACGTGCATCCAGTTCGCGTGAAATGCTGTCGCGCTTCCTCAGAAACCTCAAAATGATTTACTCGGAGCATGAACGCTGGGAACGCCTGTTAGGCAGACAGGAACGTTTAGTTATTCTGCGGCACGACTCTATAGAAGAAATTCGCGATCGCGGACTCATCTTTGCGCAGCTCGAGTATTTGCGCCCAGCCCTGGAAGATATGCATCGCTATCTCAGCGAACCTCCGGTGGCTGAAGATGCAAGCGATATTCGTGAGCACATTGCTACGCTCGAAAGCCAAACTAAACTGCACTAAAGAAAAATCAGTTTTAGTTTTTCTTGCGTTGAAAAATTTTATAGATCGCCGCGAAAGCGACGGGAATAGCTGCGGCACCAACGCCCACCAAAACGATCACATTCAGGTTCTGACGTATTACCGGAATATTGCCAAAGAAATATCCGGCAATGACCAAACCAAATACCCAGAGTGCGGCGCCCGTAATGTTGAATAACTGAAAGCGTGAGAAGTTCATTTCCGATACACCAGCAACGAAAGGCGCAAAGGTACGAATAATGGGCAAAAAGCGTGCAAGGATGATAGTCTTGCCGCCATGCTTTTCATAAAAGGCGTGGGTTTTCAACAAGGCGCCCTGATCAATCCAGCGCGACTGGGTACTGAACACTCTTTTGCCGATCCAGCGACCAATAAAATGGTTCACCGTATTGCCTGCAACCGCGGCAATCAATAAGCCAATACATAAAGTCCAGATATTGAAATGCTCAGTGGCGCAATAAGCACCCGCGACAAACAAGAGTGAATCACCCGGTAGGAACGGCGCAACCACTAAGCCAGTCTCAGCAAAAACAATCGCAAATAACAAACCATAAGCCCAAGGGCCGTATTGCTGAATGACGATATCGAGATGTTTATCAATATGCAGCAATAAATCACTGATTTGCAAAAAGGTATCCATAAACTCGCTCTCTAACTGATGGGTTGTTGCGGATATTAACAGGCTCTTATAATTAGGTATGCCAACTGAACCCTACATTCAGCCTATGCATGCTCTAAATGAAGCCCCCATTCTTTGTATTGTTGGGCTCACTGGCGCAGGCAAAACCCATCTCGCTATGTCTCTAGCAGAACATGCGAAATCTATTGGCTTAACAATTGAACTCATCAGCATGGACTCCGCATTGGTCTATCGCGGCTTAGATATCGGCAGCGCTAAACCAACTAAAGCAGAGCAAGCGGCTGTGATTCATCATCTGATTGACATCATGGATCCCACTGAAGTGTATTCAGCCGCTCGTTTTGCGAAAGACGCGAAACGACTCTGCGTAGAAATTCGTGAGCGAGGCAATGTTCCTGTAGTGGTTGGCGGCACCATGTTGTATTGGCGCGCTTGGGCACATGGTCTTTCGTCGCTACCACCAGCCAATCCAGAAATTCGCGCTCAATTGGATGAAGAAGGCAAGACAATTGGTTGGCCAGAGATGCATGACAAACTGGCCAAAGTCGATCCTGAAACCGCGGCCCGCTTAATGCCCAATGACTCACAACGCGTGCAACGTGCTTTGGAGGTTTTTCAAATCACTGGCAAGCCGATGTCCAAACTATTGTCCGACTCGCCAAGCGAAGACGGTAGAGAGGGTTCAGCTATTCCCTCTTGGATTAACTTAGTGTCACTAGAGCCAAGCGATCGTAAGCGGTTACATTTGAATTTAGACAAGCGCTTTGATGAAATGCTTGCCGCTGGTTTTATGGAAGAGGTGAGAGCGCTACGCGCTAATAATGGTCTGCATGCGGATCTACCCGCGATTCGTTCTGTCGGCTATCGCCAAGCCTGGGAATTTCTGAACAGTGAGATTGATGCCGAGCAAATGCGCTACAAAGCATTGGCGGCGACCAGACAACTTGGCAAGCGACAACTCACCTGGCTGCGCGCAATTGAAGGAAGAAAAACATTTGACCCCTTCAACCCCGAAGAGCTGAAGGCGGCTTTAGATTACTGCAAGCACACTCTCAAAAAATAATTGAGATGGATCGTTTTAGATAACGATCGTTTGTGGCGCATCCTTTGGACGCTCCACGACTTCGCCTACAGTCCAAGCCTTAAGGCCTTGCGCAGTTAATGACTTGATTGCGGTATCAGCTTGATCAGGTGAAACAATGACTACCATGCCGATGCCACAGTTAAATACACGCACCATCTCCGCATCAGCAACGCCACCCTTCATTTGCAACCAACGGAAGAGCTCTGGCATTTGCCAACTATCGCGATGCAAAACTGCTTGAGTATTTTCTGGGAGTACGCGAGGAACGTTATCGACCAAGCCGCTGCCAGTGATATGCGCCATTCCTTTTACGTTGATTTCAGCAATCAACTTTAAAAGTGGTTTTACATAAATTTCAGTTGGCGCCATAACGACATCGCCCAATGGACGGCCGCCCAAGTCATCGCTTGGTTTTGAGCCAGCGCGTTCAATAATTTTGCGCACCAATGAGTAACCATTAGAGTGCGCGCCACTTGAGCCAATCGCTAATACAACATCACCGGGAACAATCGTCGCACCAGTAATGATTTTGGATTTCTCAACCGCGCCCACTGCAAATCCAGCCAAATCATATTCGCCTGGAGGGTACATACCTGGCATTTCCGCAGTCTCGCCGCCAATCAGCGCGCAACCAGATAATTCGCAACCTTTAGCAATCCCGCCAACTACGGTTGCGGCAGTGTCTACAGTCAACTTGCCACAAGCAAAGTAATCCAAGAAGAAAAGGGGCTCAGCGCCTTGTACCAGAATGTCATTCACACTCATCGCTACCAAATCTTGGCCGATGGTTTCATGGCGATTCCACTCAAAAGCCAACCTAAGCTTAGTACCTACGCCATCCGTACCGGAAACTAATACCGGCTCTTTGTAGCGCTTAGGCACCTCAAAAAGGGCTCCAAAACCACCAATTCCCGCCAAAACGCCTTCGCGCATGGTTTTCTTGGCAAGCGACTTAATACGATCAACCAGGTCGTCCCCAGCGTCAATATCAACGCCAGCGTCACGGTAGGAAAGGCCTTTGGAGGAAGAATTAGTAGATGAAGTCATATCAGAGCCGGAATATTAGTCAAAAGTGCTACTTCGTCAGTAGAATCATTGCATTCTAGAGGATTGAAGCAAGATGGCTGAAATTTTTACCCCTTTTCTCACCGCATTCATTCTGGCGTATGCCTTACGCCCTGTTTGCCTGTTGCTTGAGCGACATCGACTGCCTCGGGCGCTAGCTGCTGCCCTCAGCATGCTCATCGGACTCTGCCTCATTTTCTTCATCCTGATCAGCCTGCTCACATATGAAATTCCCCTCATTAAGGCCAAATTACCTGATTGGATTGCCAATACCCAAGCCTGGTTAGGCCCAAAACTGAGTGATTTGCACGTCAATTTTGATTGGAACACCCTCAAAACCAGCGCCACCCAAAAAATCACAGAACACATTAATGACAATGCCAACAGCTTAATGTCCTCCACCATCAACACCGTTTTAATGTCAGGAAGCTCGGTCATCGCTCGTTTTGTGAATGCAGTGTTGATCGTATTTGTGATGTTTTGTTTGCTGATGGACTGGAGTCATTTTTTCGGGCTCGTCAAAAGCATAGTCCCTGTACGCGCACAAGAAACTGTTCACCACTTAGCAATGCATACCGATGGATTGCTTTCGCAATCTTTCTCAATATTTGCGCGGCATGTTGATTGTGATTTCCATCATGGCTGTTTTCTACAGCGCTGGATTAAGCCTTATTGGCGTCAAAGGTGCCGCTGCTCTGGGCGTTTTCACCGCGCTCATGATTGTGATGCCATACATCGGCATCACCTTAGGTCTCACGCTTGCGACCTTATCAGCACTGCTTCAGTTTGGTCCAGGCACTGAAATTATTGGGGCGCTCATTTTGTTTGGCATTGGCCAATTCCTAGAGGGCTTCTTCCTAACGCCTCGCCTGGTTGGCGAGCGCATTGGCTTGCATCCTGTAGCGGTCTTATTTGCGTTGCTTTTATTCGGTAAGTTATTTGGCTTCTTTGGCGT
Organism: Polynucleobacter necessarius; assembly: GCF_900095215.1. NCBI lineage: Bacteria > Pseudomonadati > Pseudomonadota > Betaproteobacteria > Burkholderiales > Burkholderiaceae > Polynucleobacter > Polynucleobacter necessarius. The sequence continues at coordinate 1,364,103 of NZ_LT606949.1, forward strand.
CTTGTTGGCTCTACCTATTAGCGCCGTCAGTCCAGTCTTAGTGAAATATTGCTGGTCTATCTACACGCAAAGCACTTGGTATCAAAAATAAATTTGGCAGCAATGAATACCACTCCGCTTCCAAAACAATTTGCGCTAGACATTAGTCACTCTCCTCAAGCTAGCTTAGAAAACTACCTCCCCGGAAAAGACCTCGCGTTAATTTCCGTCTTACAAACTATTGAGCGCTCTTGGAATAAGCCCACCTCTGCCGGCGCGGACAACCCACTTAATCAACGCTGGATTTACTGGTGGGGACCTGAAGGCTCTGGACGAACTCATTTACTTAACGCCATTGGAAACGCGGCTAAGCGGAATGGCCTCACTCACATTCCACTGACTCCAGCGGAACCCGCTTCATGGGTTCGACTTGAAGACAATATCAACGCGATATCGCAAAGCAGCTCGCCCACAGCCATCACAGTGGATGATGTCGATCAATTAGATGATCGACTCATGGGATCCTTGTTTCGCATCCTGAACACAGTACAAGCCAGTAAAGCGATACATATTTTTATGGCTGGCAAGACTGCCCCCGCGAATCTAAAGCTTCGCGAAGACTTGCGTACCCGTCTAGGCTGGGGTTTGGTCTTTCAGACGCAGCTTTTGGACGATGATGAGAAAATACAGGCGTTGGGTGCGGCGGCCAAAGCACGCGGGCTGGTTTTATCACCTGATGTATTGCCTTGGTTGCTAAGCCGCTTGTATCGAGATATGCCCAGCTTAATGGCCTTGATTGATGCCTTAGACGCCTATTCTTTGGAAACTAAACGTGCTGTAACCTTGCCTCTTGTACGCGAGCTCTTGCAGCCTAAATAATTCACTCAGTAATCATTTGTGACCCAGGTAGCCCTTTTCGATTTAGACCACACCTTATTGCCCTGCGATAGTGACTATGAATGGGGTCAATTTTTGGCTCGCATCGGCGTTGTTGACAGCGAATACTATGCAAGACAAAACGAACGTTTTTATCAAGACTACAAAGAAGGCAAACTCGATATTCATGAGTTTCTGCGTTTTGCCCTAAAGCCGCTCTCTGAGCACTCTCGTGCTCAACTAAAAGATTGGCACGATGCCTTCATGGAAGAAGTGATTAACGGCCAAATAAGACAGCAAGCGATGGATCTCATCAAACGTCACCAAGATGCTGGCGACCTCTGCTGCGTAATCACCGCCACCAATAGTTTTGTGACGCGTCCGATCGTTGAACGTTTTGGCATTGAGCATCTAATCGCGACCGAGCCTGCCACGACAGATAATCAGCCCTTGTCTAACTACACTGGTGAAGTCAAAGGCATCCCGAATTTTCGTGAGGGCAAGATCCAGAATCTACACGACTGGTTAGCATCCCAAAAATTGTCATTGGATCACTTGCCATATAGCTACTTTTATTCTGACTCGATGAACGATTTACCTTTACTTGAAAAGGTAAGTCATCCTGTCGCGACCAATCCAGATGATCGCCTTCGCAATGAAGCTAAGCAGCGCAACTGGCCCATTCTTGCATTGGTTGCATGATCACTAAATTTATCAAACGCATTTTGCGGCGTGACCCCATGGTCAAGCACACCCACGCCAATAACACTGGCGCGCCAAAGCGCATTCCTAAAAAAGCGCATCGGATTGACCCTCATTTACTTTCTAAGAACGCGATAAAAGTAACGCACACTTTGCAGCAAGCAGGTTATGAGGCATTTATTGTTGGCGGCGCGGTTCGCGATCTTGCCCTGGGTATTAGTCCAAAAGATTTTGATGTCGCAACCAATGCCACACCAGATCATGTACAAAGATTGTTTCATAAAGCGCGTCTGATTGGTCGCCGCTTTCAGATTGTGCATGTCACCTTTTTTGGAAAAGGACACCCTGAAATTATTGAAGTATCCACCTTTAGAGCCCTGCTAGATAACGCTGGAGACCATGTAGCGGAAAGTGGCCGCATTCTACGCGATAACGTCTGGGGATCACAAGGTGAAGATGCTGCGAGACGTGATTTCACAATTAATGCGATGTATTACGACCCTTCTTCAGAGACCGTGCTTGACTATCACGGCGGCATGGCTGACATGCAAAAGAAAACGTTGCGCATGATTGGCGATCCTGCTAAACGCTATCGTGAAGATCCCGTGCGCATGCTCAGAGCGGTTCGCTTTGCTGCCAAAACTGGCTTTGCATTAGATAACGCTACCCGAGCTCCGATCGCTCAGCTTGGCAAACTATTAAATGACGTTCCATCGGCCAGACTATTTGACGAAATTCTCAAACTCTTGATGTCTGGTTACTCTTGGCGAGCGATTCAAGGACTCAAATCAGCGGGACTCCATCATGGCCTTCTGCCGCTCCTAGATCACATCCTAGATGAAGGCAAAGATTCCAAAGATGCCAATGAGTTTGTAAAACTTGCATTAGCCAACACCGATCAACGCATTCAGTCTGGCAAAAGTGTTTCAGCAGGTTTTTTGTTTGCCACCTTACTTTGGCCAGATTTATTAAAAAACTGGAAAGCCAACACCAGTAAAGGTATGGCCAATATTCCCGCATTACATGATGCGATGGATGACACGATTGCCACCCAAAGTAGCGGCATGACTATTCAGCGGCGTTTTGAAAGCGATATGCGCGAGATTTGGTCTATGCAGCCACGCTTTGAGAGACGAGTCGGACGCTACCCCTATCGCCTCATTGAATCCCCACGCTTTAGGGCGGGTTATGACTTTATGCTGCTTCGTTGCGCTACTGGCGAGTTAAACCCAGCAATCGGTCAATGGTGGACGGCATTCATTGCAGCAGACCCTGCTGGACAAGATGAGCTCATGGCTAGCGCTAAAAACGAAACCGGAAATACTCCCAGTCCAGCTAAAAGACGGCGCCGCAGAAAACCAAAATCAGCAGCGCCCTCAGAAGGTGCGGCGAGCTAAGCAGACTTAGAGAAATTTCAGTAAAGTAGTTTCACCTCTAGTTTGGAATCGTATGGCACGAGCTTTTATCGGATTTGGCGGCAATATCGGCGACACGGGTCAGCTCATTACTGATGCCATTGTTTGCTTGGCTTTGCCCTCTGAACTGCAGATCCTGGAAAAAAGCTGCTTTTACCAAAGCGTTCCGGTAGAGGCGACTGGCGGCGACTACATCAATGCCGTCATTGAAGTCGAGACCGAACTAACTCCCTATGGCCTTCTCCATGTTTGCCAAACCATTGAACAAGAGTTTGGTCGCGAGCGGCACTATACCAATGCTCCGCGTACCTTCGATCTGGATATCCTCTCCTTTGAGGGAGTTATCCAAAACGAGACAGAGTGAATGCTCCCGCACTCTAAAATCATTGAGCGCTCATTTGTACTGCTTCCCCTGCTTGAAATAGCTCCCGATAGCTTTCTGCCCAATTGGGGCGAACTCAAGACATATTTACATAATGTGGCTCACCAAAGAATTGAAAAACTTCCCTGCAGGAACTGCAATTGCGGGGACAAAGATGTTTATAGCCAATCGGCCCATTAATTCATTAAACTCTCGCCATGAGTTACTTACAGGGCGATAAGCCAATCACAATCACCAAGCTCCTCGCAATGCATGCTGAGGGTGAAAAAATTTCTATGCTCACAGCATATGACTCAACCATGTCCGCCCTTCTCAATCGCTGCGGAGTGGAAACGATTCTGATTGGTGACTCGCTCGGCAATGTGATTCAATGTCATTCGAGCACAATACCCGTTACCGTGGAACAAGTGGCTTATCACACCGAGTGCGTAGCGCGCGCCAACACCCATGCCTTTGTGATCGCCGACCTTCCATTTGCCAGTTATGGTGATCCAATACAAGCGTTAGATTCAGCGGCAACTTTGATGCGCGCGGGCTCAGATATGGTCAAACTGGAAGGTGGTGGCGAATGGCAAGTCGAAGTCATTCGTCATTTAGTGGAGCGCAGTGTTCCTGTCTGCGCGCACCTAGGCTTATTGCCACAATCCGTGCACGTCTTAGGTGGATACAAGGTTCAAGGCAAATCCAAAGATGCTGCAAGCATCATGCTTGAACAAGCACTTGCTTGTCAGGAAGCTGGCGCTCAAATGCTTTTGCTGGAAGCCATCCCTTCATCACTAGGCGAAAGAATTACTGCCGAACTACCTATCCCAACGATTGGTATTGGCGCTGGTCCAGATTGCTCTGGTCAAGTATTGGTGCTGCAAGATATGTTGGGCATAAGCCCAGGCAAGCCACCCAAGTTTGTCAAAAACTTTATGGATGGCCACCAGTCTGTGGAAGCCGCAATTAAGGCTTATGTACGAGAAGTGAAGTCCGGGAAATTTCCCGGACCTGAGCATGGCTTTGCAGGCTAATCGCCCGCAAGCCACAATCCGTTTTTAACTAAAGAAGCTCTTCACACCGTCAAACCAACCCTTTTGCTGAGGGCTATGTTTGTCGCCACCAGATTTGAGGCTATCGTCAAACTTCTGCAGTAATTTCTTCTGCTCGTCAGTCAATTTCACTGGGGTCTCAACCAGAACATGCACGAAGAGATCACCCACCAAAGTTGAGCGCAAGCCTTTAATTCCTTTATTGCGCAAACGGAATGTTTTGCCCGTCTGCGTTCCCTCTGGAATCGGAAACTCCACGCGCCCAGAAAGAGTTGGCACCTCGATTTCACCGCCGATAGTCGCAGTTGCAAACGAGATCGGCATCTGCACATGTAAATCGCTGCCATCACGTTCAAAAACTGTGTGTGGCTTGACGCGCACCTCTACATAAAGATCGCCGGCTGGACCACCATTCATACCTGGTTCGCCATTGCCAACAGAGCGCACGCGCATGCCATCATCAATGCCTGCGGGGATTTTGATTTCCAGTGTCTTCTGCTCTTTATGTTTTCCACTGCCATGACAAGTTTTGCAAGGCTTCAGAATGTACTCGCCAGTGCCACGACACTTGGGGCAAGTTTGTTGCATGGAGAAGAAACCTTGCTGTACACGCACCTGACCATGACCGCCACAAGTAGTACATGTTTCCGCTTTAGTTCCCGGCTCCGCACCAGTGCCATGACAAGGTTTGCAATTGCTCCAGCTAGGCACACGAATTTGGGTCGTATACCCTTCGGCAGCCTGCTCGAGCGTAATGTCCATGTTGTAGCGCAAGTCTGCGCCCTTATAAACCTGTGGACCAGATTGACGACCGCCACCTTGACCGAAAATATCACCGAAGATGTCGCCAAAGGCATCAGCAAATCCACCGCCTCCAAAACCACCCCCGCCAAAGCCGCCACCCATAGATGGATCGACCCCCGCATGACCATATTGATCATAAGCAGCGCGCTTATTAGGGTCAGTTAAGGTTTCGTAGGCTTCCTTAACCTCTTTAAATTGGGCTTCGGATGTTTTGCTATCGGGGTTGCGATCTGGGTGATGCTTCATTGCCAACTTACGATAAGCTTTTTTGAGCTCTTCATCGCTGGCACCTTTTGCCACACCAAGCACTTCATAAAAATCGCGTTTACTTTTAGGCACGGCCTATTCCTCTCAACAACCTGAATGACACAAGTCGGCACGAGGCCGACTTGTTATTTAAGTACATCAAAACTACGTTAATGAATGTCTAATTTCAGAATTACTTCTTGTCATCAACCTCTTTAAAGTCAGCATCAAGCACATCAGCGTCAGGTGCTACGCCAGGAGCGACACCAGCAGCGGCCCCACCAGCTTTAGCTTGTTCAGCAGCCATGACTTTTTCGCCCAACTTCTGACTTACTTTACCCAAAGCTTCGGTCTTGGCATCAATGGCTTCTTTATCGCTACCTTTGATCGCTTCGTCTAAGTCCTTGAGAGCTGCTTCAATGGCTTCGTTTTCGGAAGCTTCTAAGCTAGCGCCATGCTCTTCCAAAGCTTTCTTGGTTGAGTGAGCCAAGGCATCTGCAGTATTGCGCGCAGTAACCAACTCCAAAGCCTTCTTATCTTCAGCGGCATTGGCTTCAGCATCTTTAACCATGCGTTGAATTTCTTCTTCGGTCAAGCCAGAGTTCGCCTTAATGGTGATCTTGTTCTCTTTGCCAGTAGTTTTGTCTTTTGCTGTTACATGCAAAATACCATTGGCATCGATATCAAAGGTCACTTCAATTTGTGGCATACCGCGTTGTGCTGGAGCAATACCTTCAAGATTGAATTCACCGAGCAGCTTGTTCGCAGCAGCCATCTCACGTTCACCCTGGAAGCACTTAATAGTTACAGCAGGCTGGTTGTCTTCGGCAGTGGAGTAAACCTGTGAATGCTTAGTCGGAATGGTAGTGTTCTTGGGAATCATCTTGGTCATTACGCCACCAAGAGTCTCGATACCCAATGACAATGGGGTAACGTCCAAGAGCAATACGTCTTTACGATCGCCGGATAACACGGAACCTTGAATTGCAGCACCAACGGCAACTGCTTCGTCCGGGTTAACGTCTTTACGTGGCTCTTTACCAAAGATTTCTTTTACCTTGTCTTGAACCGCAGGCATACGAGTTTGACCGCCAACCAAAATTACGTCGTCAATATCAGCTACGTTTACGCCAGCATCTTTAATCGCGGTTAAGCAAGGACCAGCCGTACGATTGATCAACTCTTCCACTAAAGACTCCAACTTGGCGCGGGTCAATTTCAAATTCAAATGCTTAGGACCACTAGCATCGGCTGTCACATATGGCAAATTGATTTCAGTTTGTTGTGCGGATGACAATTCGATCTTAGCTTTTTCAGCAGCGTCTTTCAAACGTTGCAATGCCAATACGTCTTTGCTCAAATCAACGCCTTGCTCTTTCTTGAACTCGGCAATGATCCAGTCAATGATGCGTTGATCGAAGTCTTCACCACCCAAGAAGGTATCGCCGTTAGTAGAGAGCACTTCAAATTGCTTCTCACCGTCAACGTTGGCAATCTCAATAATGGACACGTCAAATGTACCGCCACCCAAGTCATACACAGCGATCTTACGATCCACTTTGTCTTGCTTGTCCAGGCCAAATGCCAAGGCTGCCGCAGTTGGCTCGTTAATGATGCGCTTTACATCTAAACCAGCGATACGACCGGCATCTTTAGTGGCTTGACGTTGACTGTCATTGAAGTATGCAGGAACCGTAATCACCGCTTCTGTCACTTCTTCACTAAGATAGTCTTCAGCGGTTTTCTTCATCTTGCGCAAGATTTCAGCGGACACTTGTTGTGGCGCCATTTTCTTGTCACATGCCTCAACCCAAGCATCACCATTATCTGCTTGAATAATTGCGTATGGCATTAAGCCAATATCTTTTTGCACCTCAGGATCAGTAAATTTACGACCCATCAAGCGCTTCACTGCGTAGATAGTGTTTTTAGGATTGGTTACTGACTGACGCTTTGCGGGCGCACCAACCAATACTTCGCCATCCTCAACGTAAGCGATGATGGATGGGGTTGTGCGAGCGCCTTCTGCGTTCTCAACAACTTTAGGTGCATTGTTTTCAACGACTGAAACGCATGAATTGGTGGTTCCTAAGTCGATACCGATAATCTTTCCCATAATTGCTCCAAAAAATGAAATTGTTTGTTGTACTAATGAATATTTCGATACCCAGTAGATGGAGTCTAAAAAAGGAATTTCAAGAGGAGAAATAGCAAAAAAGGCAGAAATCTGCCTTTTTTATGTCTTTTTGGGCGGTTTACCCCACTGTCTAGCTTATTTTGGGGCGCTAACCGTCACTAAAGCAGGTCTGAGGACGCGATCAGCGACCGTATAACCTCGCTGTAGAACTGAAACCACGGTATTTGACTCTTGTGCGGAAGGCACTGAGGCGATGGCCTGATGGTGATACGGGTCAAATTTATCCCCAATCGTAGGATTAATTTCTGTCATGAGACCCTTTTCAAAAGCGGAGAGCAATTGCTTGAGGGTAATCTCCAGACCTTCTTTAAAAGCCTTGGCATCGCCAGCATCGGTACTCAATGCCGCATAGAGGCTATCAGTCACCGGCACCAAATGCTCCGCAAAACTTTCAATCGCAAACTTGTGCGCCTTAGCAATATCTTCCACAGCACGGCGGCGAATGTTTTCCCCCTCAGCTTTAGCACGCAAGAAATTATCCTGCAGCTCGCCAATTTTTTGATTCAATTCGGCGATCTCTTGCTCTGGAGTTTTCGTAACCGGCTCGGCCGACGCTGCTTCACTTGCAACTGGATCGGCGGCAGAATTTTCTTGTTCTGGGGATGGGTTTTGATTTTCTTGTGTCATGGGTGCTATTTTACTTTTCTATAAAAAAATGACTATTACTTTGCAATATGGGGTCAATTAACGCTATTTCAAGCCTTGGATTTTTCGGCTAATTCGGCTCTTTCATTGCGCTGAGCTAATTCACTATCAGACTCCACCCCTAGAGGCCAGCCTTGCAAATGCTGGTGAGCGATATCCCCTAAAGCCTCAATCCACTTTGGGTTGCTGTTCAAACAAGGGATATAGCGATAGTCTTTGCCACCATGCTCCAAGAATATTTCGCGGGTTTCCATGGCAATTTCTTCAAGCGTTTCTAAACAGTCCGCCGGGAATCCTGGGCAAAAAATATCGACGCGCTGACAACCCTCTTTAGCCAGCTTTTCAATTGTTGGGACTGTATAAGGCTTTAACCACTCCGCCTTACCAAAGCGTGATTGGAAGGTCACGATATATTGACCAATCTCCAAACCCAATGATTCTCCGAGTAGGCGACCAGTTTTCAAACACTCACAATGATAAGGATCACCCTTCATCAGATTGCACTTAGGCAGACCGTGAAATGACATTACTAAGCGATCGCCCTTGGCAAAATCAGGGCGCTCCTCTTTATCCCAACTAGTTAAGACTTGATCACGTAACGCAGAAATATAAGCAGGATTGTCGTGATAGTGCTTTACCAATCGCAACTCAGGTTGATCTCGCCAAGCACTTAATACGTGGAAGACTTCATCAAAGCTGGATGCTGTAGTGGTAGCGGAATACTGGGGATACAAAGGTAGTAGCAATAAACGCTCCATACCTTGCGCCTTAAGGTCCTGAAGGACGACCTGGGTTGAAGGCTGCCCATAACGCATCGCCAAATCCACCAAAACCGTGTGACCCGCATTCGCAAATTGATCGCTAAGCTCTTTCGCTTGAAGACGAGAGTAATGCATTAAAGGGGAACCCAATTTAGGCAACCAAATAGAAGCATATTTTTTGGCAGACGCACTACTACGAATCGGCAAAATAATGCCGTTCAAAATACACCACCAAATGATGCGCGGAATTTCTACCACGCGGGGATCAGACAGCAATTCTTTTAAATAGGCGCGCACCGCTTTAGATGTTGGTGCCGATGGCGTTCCCAAGTTCAGTAACAGAACTGCTGTTTTGGAAGCGCGTAAATGCGGGTTCTGATTCAAGATAATTGGTCTCTATTAATGATTTTTAAATGTGAAAAGTTAGGTCTATGTTTAGGAGCTTAAAGCGCCAGACAATAATTTAGAGGTGATATCGGCAATCGGGATCACCCTGTCGTACGCCATACGGGTTGGCCCCATGACCCCAAGAGTGCCGACTATCTGGTCATCAACGCTATATGGGGCGCTGATCACAGCCAGATCCTCATAGGGCAAAAAATCACTCTCGCCTCCAATAAAGATCTGAATGCCATCCGCATGACTTGATACATCGAGCACTTGCGTCAACACTGATTTTTGCTCCAATATGTAAAACATCTTGCGCAACTTATCGAAGTGAGAACTTAGATCACCAACATTCAATAAACGACGTTCGCCAGACAGCACGCCGCGACCCATATCGTAATCAGCAACACCGCTTTGCAACGCCGAGGCCATCAAACCTGAGATATCGGCGCGCAAATTATCTAGGTCGGATTTCAGATGCAGGCGCACCTGATCAAAACTGTTTCCAGCACAATGGATATTAATAAAATTACCCGCTTCAACGAGTTGACTTGGGGTGTAATCCTGAATGGTGGGCAATATGCGATTTTGCACATCACCCTCTGGCATCACCATAATCAACAAAATTTTGCCCTCACCCAAACGCAAGAACTCAATATGCTTAAAAACCTGGGAACGCTTTGTGGTCATCACGACACCAGCAAAATGGGTCAAGCTTGACAAAATCTGCGCTGCGGAGGTCAAGACCCGTTGCGGAGAATCCGGCAATAAGCCTTTTTCAACCTCGCGGGCGGCCATTTCTTCCAGGGGTCGAACTGTCACCATGGTATCCACAAACAATCGATAGTCTCTTGGAGTAGGTATACGGCCAGCGGAAGTGTGGGGGCTCGTCACTAGACCCATATCCTCCAAATCGGCCATGACATTAGGGAGAGTGGCTGCCGACAGGTCTAAACCAGAATATCTAGATAGAGTACGGGAGCCAATTGGCTGACCATCCTCGATATAGCGCTCGATGAGGGTTTTGAATAGGGCGCTGGAACGTTCATCCATGGTGGAAGGGATTTTATGCCTATGGTTTAATCGTTATATGTTAAGCCCATCCCCAAATTCCACCAATAAGGCATTTAGCCGGGTTGCGCTTGTCGGCAAATTCCAGGCTGATGGCATCGAAGCACACCTTAAAGACTTAGCTAAGTTGCTCTCTGACTTAGGTTGCGAGGCTTTTATTGAATTCGATACGGCTACCCATCTCGCTCTTTCTGGCTATCCAACCAAAACAGTACGTGACTTTGTGGGCGAAATTGATTTAGTAGTTGTTCTAGGTGGTGATGGCACCATGCTTGGTCTTGCCCGACAGTTGGCAGGTAGCAATGTTCCCTTGGTGGGAATTAATATGGGCCGACTGGGCTATATGACTGATATCCCAATCCAATCCGTTCGCACTACCTTACCAAAAATAATTGCAGGCGATTACGAAGCGGATACTCGCACTTTGTTGGATGCGGTTGTGCTTCGTAATGGCAAAGCAATTAATCGCGCCCTCGCCCTAAATGATGTGGTTGTTAATCGCTCTGGTATTTCTGGAATGGTAGAACTAGCAGTGTACGTTAATGGTTCGTTTATGTACAACCAACGTTCTGATGGCTTGATCGTATCTACTCCTACTGGCTCGACAGCGTATGCCCTCTCAGCCGGTGGCCCAATTTTGCATCCGCATGTGGCTGGCATTTTATTGGCGCCAATTGCTCCGCACTCACTCTCCAACCGCCCAATCGTTTTGCCGCAAGATAGCGTCACTGTCATTGAAGTGGTTGACGGTCGCGAAGTGATTGTCAATTTTGATATGCAATCCCAAACCAATTTACAAAGCTGCGATAAGATTGAAGTGCGCCAATCCAATAAAACAATTGATCTGCTTCATCCAAGCAATCACAGCGACTACAAAACCTTGCGCGAGAAGCTGCACTGGAATGAGTATCCGTCGACATTCTGATGTCGAGTGTTTTGCTACGCTAATACATGCTTCAAACTATCTCACTTCGTGACTTTGTCATTGTCGATCAACTAGAGCTCGATTTTTCCACTGGATTTACAGTGCTCACCGGCGAGACCGGGGCTGGTAAATCCATACTGCTAGACGCGCTGAGCTTGGCGTTGGGAGAGCGCGCTGATAACAGCCAAATTCGCGAAGGTTCAAACCGAGCGGAAATCCCCGCCCTTTTCCGCATTGAACCAGACCAAGCCAAGGCCTTGAATCAATGGCTTGATGCGCAAGGTTTTCCGCTGGAGGCTGATGGCCAAAGCCTGGTACTCAAAAGAACAGTGGAGGCCAGCGGTCGTAGCCGGGCATGATTCTAGTCTGGGCGATATTAGCCAATCCCTGGAATCAGCGAGCATTCAGCTAGATGAAGCCATTCATGGGCTCAATCGCTACTTACAAAAAATTGATATTGATCCTGCTCGCCTAGCGCAGGTCGAAGAACGCATGCAGGCATTGCATAGCGCGGCGCGCAAGTACCGCACTGAAACCGATGACCTACCAAAACTTCTTTTAGAGACATCTGAAAAACTAGATGCCTTAGCGGCCTCGCAAAATATTGATGCGCTTCGAGAGCAAGTTAAACAAGAGGAAGCAGCTTACTTGAAGTTTGCGAAACAACTGTCACAAAAGCGCGTTAAGGCAGCAAAAGAGTTAGGTGACTTAGTCACCAAGGCAATGCAAGATCTATCTATGGCAGGCGATCGCCTAGAGATTGAATTGTTACCACTCAATGAGGGCGGATCTCATGGTCTCGAGCAGGTGGAATTTTTAGTAGCGGGGCATGCTGGCAGTACGCCCCGTTCACTAGCGAAAGTAGCGTCTGGAGGTGAGCTGGCGCGTATTAGTCTCGCTATTAGCGTCATCACTAGTAAAGCCTCATTTACACCGACCCTCATATTCGATGAGGTAGATGCAGGTATCGGCGGAGCAGTTGCCGAAACCGTTGGCAAACTATTCCATCAATTGGGTCAATCACACCAGATTTTATGTGTGACCCACTTGCCGCAAGTCGCTGCGCAAGGCAATCACCACTTCAAAATCAGCAAATCCCAAAGTGGCGAAAAGACAGTGTCGCAGGTTCAATCCTTAGGCAGATCGGAGCGCGTCGAGGAAGTAGCCAGGATGCTAGGCGGCGCCACAAAATTACAGACACCACTCGTCGCCATGCTCGCGAGCTCCTAGAGAAAAACTAAACCAATCTCTTCAGCCCTCTAGGTAATATGAGATGGGGCGTTAAATATCTCCAACCAAAGGGCTTGCACAGCATCTCTCGCGGCAAGGAGTTCGGGTTCATTCTCTAAATCGACGCGGGATTTTTCCACACCATCCAAGCGCAGGCGATGTTGTCTCGCTCTAAGGAGGCGATAAGCATCGCCAACACATCGTGCGGCCTCTTGAGTAATCAAACCCACCTCACTAGCGATATGCAACAAAGCAATATTGCCAAGATTACCAATCAGTTTTGGGTGCTGGTGAGCATAGACCAGCACCAGGAACTGCACGATAAATTCAATATCCACCATACCGCCAGCGTCATGCTTCAAATCAAATGCGGAATTAGCATTGGGATGTCCTGCATGGACTTTACGACGCATCTCCAAAATTTCCGCTCGAAGCTGCTCAATATTTCTCTGCTGACTTAAGACTTCAGAGCGAACTGAATCAAAGAATGCTCCCACGCTTGGATCGCCAGCCGAGAAACGAGCTCTAGTGAGAGCTTGATGTTCCCAAACCCACGCCGCGTTATCCCCTTCGCGAAGTTGATACTTTTTAAAAGCGTCAGCATTGGTTACTAAAAATCCAGCTGCGCCATTGGGGCGAAGACGAGTATCAATTTCAAATAAGCTGCCGGTGGACGTAAACGCGGTGAGCCAATTAATCATCCGCGTAGCTAGCAAAGCGTAAATTTCTTGAGCTGCGTCATCCGATTCATCCGCTTGATATAAAAAGATAATGTCTAAATCAGATGCATAACCGAGCTCTTTACCCCCCAACTTGCCATAAGCAATAACAGCAAACGGTGAATGCGCATCAGCAGGCAGATCAAATTTCTTCGCCACGCTAGGCCAGATACGCTCAAAGGTAGTTTGCAGGATTAAATCTGCTAAAGCGGATAAATGGTCGCTCACCTGCTCTACCGGCAAGGCGTGCGGAACGCCAATACCAAGATCGGTTAGCAACGTAATAAAGGTTTCATTGTGATGAGTCACTCGCAAAATATCCATTGCTTGCTCAGAGCCATCACCCTCAGCCATCACATCATCAAGTTGGATGTTGAGAGTGGATCGCACGTCACTCCAATACTTCTCGGGCTCCTCAATCAGCGCCCTTTCGGATTGAGAGTGCAACAAGTGATCAAGCAAGTGGGGATGGCGCGTGAGATATTGCGCACCCCATTGAGACGACTTCAATAAATCCAACACATTGGAAAGCGCTCTCGGATACTCAGCCAAAATAGATAAGTAGGCGCTACGTCTGGCTATCGCCTCAAGCAAATCAAAGAAGCGCAATAGGATTTGATCGGCATGGGCAGAGGTATAGCCATCAGTTTGTAGTCGCTCTACCGCTTTGCACATCAAGTTATCGAAAATTAAACGACTTTTTTCAGGTAATTGTTTTTGCTTTGAACTATCTACCCACGACTCCCAGCGAGCACATGAGCGGGGAAAGAATGTTTGATTATGAGCCCAGCCCAAAGCCAATGGCCTAATTTCAAGACGCGCACCATCGTCGAGCAAAAACGCTTTCTCAAATAACTGAGCCACGCTATTTTGATGACGCTCTAATTCGGCCATCAATCCATTAGCCTGCGCTCCTTGACCTAGCATTGAAACCGCCAAACGCGAACGCGCCTCTTCATCCTCTGGAAGGTAGTGGGTTTGCTGGTCATCCCAAACTTGTATGCGATGCTCTAAGCGCCGCAAAAAAATATAAGCCTCATGCAATAACTTCACTTCGTCGGCGGGCAAAATGCCGCATTGCCGAACAAGCTCAAGCACTTCTAGACTTGGGCGCACTCTAAACCGAGGATCTGTACCACCCCTCATCAGTTGGAACATTTGCGCCAAAAATTCAATCTCTCGAATGCCGCCACGCCCCAGCTTGATGTCGCGCGAGCGACCCTGATGCCGAGAGGATCGCTTTTCCGCTTCCGCTTGAATCTGCGCATGCAAGTCGCGAATAGAGGCAATGACACCATAGTCCAAATGCCTGCGATACACAAAAGGACGAATCAGCTGCTCAAGCTCCTTTTGAGAGTGGGCAAAATCGGGAGAATCGGAAAGTGGGGCAATTAATCTGCCTTTAATCCAGGCATAACGCTCCCACTCCCTTCCCTGAACCAAGAGATATTCCTCCAGCATATCCAAGCTACATACCAACGGCCCTGAATCCCCATTGGGGCGAAGACGCATATCTACCCGGAACACAAATCCATTTGCATCATGCTCAGCAAGCAGCTTAATCAGTCGCTTACCCATCCGAGTAAACCATTCGTGATTAGACAAACTCTTAGGTCCGCCCGTAGTCTCGCCCTCATGCTCATATAAAAATATTAAATCGATATCGGACGAGAGATTTAATTCCAGGCCACCCAACTTACCCATACCCACAACCATCAGCGGCATCTCATATTGAGTGGTGTTGCTCCAAGGTAGGCCGAAACGATTTTTGAGGTCTTCCCGAACAAAAGCAATGGAAGCGGAAACAGCCAATTCAGCAAAATGGCTTAGCGCGTGAGTCACCTCTTGCAGGTCGGCCATTCCATTTAAATCTCGAAATGCCACCCACAACATCAAACGCTGTCTTACCAAACGTAAATTGGACATCCAGTCAGCCTCATCCAGCATATTGGATAGAAGACCAATCTGACATTCCTCGAGTAATCGCTTCATTTCCGGTACATCAACCTTTTTTTGACCCTGAGTGCGAAGCCACTCTATCCATTCGGGGTGCGCGCTTAGCCAACGTCGCACATAAGTCGAATGCTGCTCTAAAAATGCAATTTGTTGGGAAAATTCATTCATACCCCATCTTAATCCGACACGGAAACATCTGGCCAGAAGCCTGGCGATGACTTCAAGGCTGACGGATAATAGAGCCCATGCTGCAAAACATTGTTCCGCCTCGCCTCAAGGCTGCGCTTGCTAAACGCCCTCAAGGCGCAAGTCGAGCCTGGCGTAAGCGCGCGCTTATTTTGGCTGGTGCTCTATTGACTCTTTTCGTGCTGGCGAACGCAGGGGTGCGCTTTATTGTTTGGCCACCACTCGAACAATCTACAGCATCAGTTGAACGACTTATTAGCGCCCGAATTGGTGCTGACGTTTCGATGGATTCGTTGCAAGTTTCATGGACTGGCATTAGACCCAATTTTGAAATTGAAGGTTTGCGCTTCAATGGCCCCGATACGACAAAGCCACTTTTGTTTATTCAGAAAATCAATGGGCAGTTAAGTTGGTCAAGTTTTTATCATCTCGCACCATTCTTCCATGAGCTCAATTTAGAAGGCGCTGAAATTTATGCTCAACGCGATCAGAAGGGCATCATTACCATTGCCGGAATTTCTATTGACGGAAAGCCTAACGACTATTCAGCGGAAAATTGGCTCTTTTCTCAAAACGAAATTCACATTAGCGATGTCAAGCTGCTTTGGGACGATCAACTCAAAAAACGGGCTAGCACTTCAATTGATATTCAAAGCCTGTCCCTTAGCAACGGCATGCGAAGCCATACAGGATCACTGAGTGCCCTAACCCCCTGGACTAAAGGCCCTGTCTTGCTCGAGATTGATTTAGTCCATCACATTGGCGGGCAGGCTGGCAATTGGCGCGACTGGATTGGAACCATCTCTTGGAATTTGAACGCGCTCCAGCTTGGGCAAATTGCCAAAGCATTTACTCTTCCACTGAACACTCTAGAAGGGGTAATGAGTTCCAGCGGAAAATTAAAAATCGACAACAGCAAACCTGATGGCGGTGAAATTTATCTGGCTGCTGATAATTTAACGATTCAACTCTCCAAGAATGAAGACGCAATCGCGCTTGGCAGATTGGAAACAAAGCTAGCCCAAGAAACCGAGGGGGGCATGATTGCAGTGACTACAAAGTCATTTGCTTGGCGCGACACCGAGAGTCCCGCAACATCTCCATTAGAGAATCTCAGCCCCATGACTTTCCGCTGGAGACCTCCAGCCGCGGATGGTGAAATTAAAGAGTTTGGCTTTTCCTCGCCCAAAATTTTGGTGGAAGATATCGCTTTATTTGCGCTCAATCTCCCGCTCTCCAAAAAAGTGCATCAATGGATCAAGGTATCGCGCGCGGATGGTGAGTTACAAAATTTAGACATCAGCTGGTCAGAAAGTAAATCCCCCATGTCAGCCCTCAATATTCCCAGTGGATGGTTTAAGTCCAATAAGGTGGACTTCACTGTTAGCGGCAAATTAGTTGACGTTAGTTTTATTGGCATCAACAAAACAATGCCCTCCGCATACAAACTTTCAGGCTTCCTGAGTGCGGATCAAAATAAGGGGAGTTTCTCAGTTGAGTCTAGCGGTCTTGAGTTAGAGATCAATGATTTACTGGTTGACCCCAAAATAAAACTGGATAAAGCTAGCGGCCAAGTTTCATGGTCAAAGCAAAAAGGCAATTTGGCTATTAACGCAACACAATTGACGCTCAGCAATCCTGAGATCACGACAACGCTCGATCTAAATTACCTCATTGGCGAGTCTAAAAAGCCAGACTACATGACTTTAGATATGGGCTTTGCGCAAGCCAATCTGAAGACTGCTTACCGTTATTTGCCAGTGGGCATGGGAGCTGAAGCCAAAGCCTACCTAAGCAAAGCATTTGATGCTGGCATCATTACAAAAGGTAGCCTACACATCAAAGGCGATCCTAATGCAGTTCCGTTTTCTCAAATGGGTACGGGCGAGTTCACACTTAATCTCCCTGTTATTGACGCCACTTTCAGTCCAGTACCCACCTCATCGCCTGGGCAAGGTATTTGGCGTGCATTTAACAAGGTGAATGGCGTTATCAATATGCAGAACGCCAACTTTAGTGTGGATATTGATCAAGCGAGCTACAAGCAAGTAGCCCTGAGTCAATTTCATGCCGAGATACCGAGCGTGAGTGCAAAACAATTAATGCTGACGGTAAACGGTGAAGCGGAAGGTGATGCTCCGCAATTATTAGATTACCTATTCTCGTCGCCCGTCGGTAAAAGACAAATTGAACTCGAGAAAAATCTCAAAGTAACGGGACGTACCAATTTAAATCTAGGTTTAAAGATTCCACTGAGTGGTAGCGGAGATACCGCTACCAATATTCAGCTGAGCTTCCCAGGCAATCGGGTTCAATGGGCTGACTTGCCGCCCTTTGAGAATCTGAAGGGGAAAATTCGTATTACCGAAGTCAATCCTGAGCTTGAAGATATCACTGCGAATTTTCTGGGAGGTGCCATTCAAATTGCAAGCGCAGCCACCAACCAAGATAATCAAAACTACAAAATCTCCGGTGATGTTTCAGCTAGCTTTATTAAAGATTACTTCGCGACCGATACCGCAGTAGAGGCATTCCCAATACTGCAGGCCATGAGCGGAGTCGCGAGATACGACGGCACCATTCATTTCAACAAAGGCAATAGCGAAACCAACCTAAAAATAGATATGCGTGACTGGAGTAGCGCCGCACCTTTGCCTGTCAAAAAACAAGCTGGTGCAGCGCTGTCGGGGCAACTTATCTTAAAAACCTTTGCAAAAACGAAAACCAATTCAAATCGTCTATCTTGGAATGGGAAGATTGGGCATTCCTATTTCATTCAAGGCGCAATAGCTAGTGATGACACTATTCGTCATGCGGTAGGAATTGGAACACCCGCCATTCCTCCACAACAAGGCTTTCAGCTAAATGTAGTCAGCAATGAACTGAACTTAGATGTCTGGCAAGATTTTTTAAGTCAGCAAAATAGAAAAAAGGCCACATCTAGCACTAACGCTAGCAGTACAAACAGCATTCAAGTTTCCGCACAGGTCAAACAATTAACATTATTGGATCGCATATGGCAAGACTTGAACATAACGGCAAACAATAAAAATTCCGCTTGGCAATTGCGCTTAAGAGGCTCGCCCCAAGTGGCTGGCAATATTCAATACCAACCCACCACTCAGTCACAAGGCAGCCTTATCAGCGGAAGGTTAGCGCGCTTAAAAGTTCCCGAAAAGGTAATTGCCATAGCTCAACCCTCAAATCAGAATAAAAAAATCTCTGTCAGCAAAAATAAAATTGAGCCAGGTTCAGTGCCTAGCATAGACCTCACTATTGACGCATTTGATTGGAATAAAGCCCACCTCGGTCAAGTAAAAATTAAAACCAGAACTACAGGCAATGTTCTCAATATCGATTCTGTGCAATTTAATAACCCACAAGGCAGTTCAACCACAACTGGTAGCTGGGTGGGGGGCACACAAAATACATCTGCTCACACAAACTTAAATGTGGATCTGGATATTAAGGACGCCGGCCAAATCATTGGTCACTGGACTAACCAAAAATCAGTAGAAGGTGGGCAAGGCAATTTAAAAGTCAATGCAAATTGGGATGGGTCGCCATTTAATCCCCAATACGACACCCTTGCAGGCAAGGCAAGCCTAAGCTTGCAAAAAGGTCGTTTCTTAGAGGTAAATACGAGCGGCGCAAAACTTCTCGATGTTCTCAGTCTGCAAAGTTTATTTAGGTTTGCCACCCTAGACCTTCAGGGTAGTGTTGGCAATATTGTCACCAAAGGAACCCCATTTAACTCCATTGACGCTTCTTTTGATATCAATGCTGGAGTTGCTCAAACCAAGCAATTCAATATGAGCCTGGATCAAGCTCGCGTTGCCTTGAATGGACAAATCAACATTCCAAAACAAACACAAGATTTGCGCGTCACCATCTTCCCAACAATTGATGCGACAGCCGGCTCTTTAGCGGCATTTGCCATCAACCCAATCGTAGGGCTTGGCGCTTTAGTTGGTCAGTATTTAATTACCAGCCAAATTAACCGCAATCTTCAGTCTGACTATTTAGTGCAAGGATCTTGGGATAATCCAGAGGTGATTCCCTTAGATCAAAAGGGTCAACCAGTTGACTCTAAAACCTTAGAGACGATTCACAGTAAAGATTTGCTGAAAGAGCAAACCAAACCAGGCAGCAGCAAGGGCCCGCAAAGCACTCCAAGCAATATCAACAATTCTGATTCCACCTCTAGCTCCATTCCCAACTAAATCAATATGAGCAAATCTGAAAATTCCGCGGATCTGAAGATTGCCTCTATTCAAATGGTGTCCACACCCGATGTACAGGAAAATTTAGCTACGGCAAGCAGACTCATTACTGCTGCTGCCGCAGACGGAGCGCGAATGGCCGTCCTACCGGAATATTTTTGCATCATGGGCCTCAAGGACACGGACAAAGTATCCGCTCGAGAAAGCATCGGGAGCGGCCCCATTCAGGAGCAACTCTCCCATATTACAAAGACAAATAATATTTATCTAGTAGCCGGCACGATTCCATTGGCAGCCAAAGATCCAAATAAAGTGCTTAATACCACTCTAGTATTTGATCCTGCTGGTCAGCAAATTGCCCGCTACGACAAAATTCATTTATTTGGTTTTCAAACAGCCACTGAGCGCTATCAAGAATCGGAAACCATTGAAGCAGGCAATGAGCCTGGGCTACTCAAAATTTCAGTCAATGGAAATGAATGGGTTTTTGGATTGAGTATTTGTTATGACCTGCGTTTTCCAGAACTCTATCGCGTACTTGGGCAAGTAGATTGCCACATCATCCCTGCCGCATTTACCTACACTACAGGTAAAGATCATTGGGAGATTCTATTGCGCGCCAGGGCGATTGAGAACCAAGGTTATGTCTTAGCATCCGCGCAAGGAGGCAAGCACCAAAATCAACGTCGCACTTGGGGAAACAGCATGCTCATTGACCCTTGGGGCGAGGTCTTGGCCAATCTTCCAGAAGGAGAGGGCTTTGTTTCTGGAGTTTTGTGCAAGGATAAATTAAACGAGGTACGCTCTAAGTTACCCGCACTTGCGCATCGCAAGCTTTAAAGAAAAACGCCTAATCACATGAATTCACCAGAAGCACTATTTCCCGCCAATTGGACTAAAGCCAAAAAGCAAGCAGACCTGATTCAATTAGCCAAATCTATTTTGCTCGAACCAACAGGATTGTCCGAGCAAGATTTACACCACACTTTTAGAAGCTTGTTTACCCATCGACTCGATGATGCGGATCTGTACTTTCAACACACCCGTAGCGAAAGTTGGAGTCTTGAAGAGGGTATTGTTAAATCGGGCAGCTTCAATATTGACCAAGGTGTTGGTGTGCGAGCTATCTATGGCGATAAGACCGCATTTGCGTATTCAGATGAAATTAACTTAGAGGCTTTAAATAAAGCAGCGAAGGCAACTCGAGTCATAGGCCCAGCGGATGGCAAGCAAGCGGTTTCCAGAAAGCTTTTTAATCCTGTATCCAACAAGCTGTATTCAGATATCAACCCCTTGGATTCACTCCAACCCAAAGAAAAAATCGCGCTACTAGAAAGTATGGAACGTCGCGCTAAAGCGCGTGACCCACGCATCATTCAAGTAATGGCAAGTCTTGCGGGTGAGTTCGATGCGGTCTTAGTTGTCAGAGCGGATGGTTTATTGGCTGCCGATGTGCGCCCACTGGTTCGGGTCTCAGTGCACGTCATCGCAGAACAAAATGGTCGACGTGAATCAGGGTCTTGGGGCGGCGGTGCTCGTCACGACTATCTCTACTTCGATCAAGAATTGATTAATCGCTATGTTGATGAGGCTGTTGATGGTGCATTAGTTAATCTCGATTCTCGCCCGGCTCCCGCAGGCCCAATGACCGTGGTGATGGGTCCTGGTTGGCCTGGCGTCTTATTGCACGAGGCTGTGGGTCATGGTCTTGAAGGGGACTTCAATAGAAAAGGATCATCTGCTTTTGCCGGTCGCATTGGAGAGCGCGTTGCCGCTAAAGGCGTCACTGTAGTGGATGATGGCACTTTATCTGGACGCAGAGGTTCTTTGAATATCGATGATGAAGGCACTCCTGCGCAATGCACCACCTTAATTGAGGATGGCATCTTAAACGGTTACATTCAGGATCGTCTGAATGCGCGCTTAATGAAAATGCCCCTCACCGGCAATGGTCGTCGCGAAAGTTTTGCCTCACTCCCAATGCCACGCATGACCAATACTTATATGCTCGCCGGCAAAGATGATCCCCAAGAAATCGTAGCCAGCATTAAACGCGGCTTATACGCAGTCAACTTTGGCGGCGGTCAAGTGGACATCACTAGCGGCAAATTTGTTTTTTCCGCCTCAGAAGCTTATTGGGTCGAAAACGGCAAAATCCAATACCCCGTTAAAGGCGCTACCATTATTGGTAGCGGTCCAGAGTCTCTAAAACAGGTTTCCATGATCGGAAATGACCTCAAACTCGATGGCGGCGTGGGGGTTTGCGGCAAAGAAGGGCAAAGCGTTCCGGTTGGCGTTGGGCAGCCTACCCTGAGAATCGATAACCTGACCGTAGGTGGAACTGCCTGAGATTCGCTAATTACGGCTTAAAATGGTCCTATGATCCAACAAAACACAAATCCCGTTAATTGGTACTCCGCTGTTGATAAGACATCGGATACCGACGATCAACGCATCGACAATATTTCTGTTCTGCCTCCGCCAGAGCATTTAATTCGCTTCTTCCCTATTTCCGGAACACCAACAGAAGCGCTGATTAGCAAAACTCGCAAAAAGATTCGCGACATCATTCATGGCAAAGATGATCGTTTACTCGTCATCATCGGACCATGCTCCATTCATGATCCACGCGCGGCGCTGGAATACTGTCAACGTCTACTGGCTGAACGTGAACGCTTTGCTGGCGAACTAGAAATTGTGATGCGCGTGTATTTTGAAAAGCCACGTACAACTGTTGGTTGGAAGGGATTGATTAATGACCCATACCTGGATGAAAGCTATCGCATTGAAGAAGGACTGCGTCTCGCTCGTCAAGTGCTAATGGAAATCAATCGTCTTGGTATGCCGGCCGGTAGTGAATTCTTGGATGTGATTTCTCCGCAATATATTGCCGATCTCATCTCATGGGGCGCAATCGGTGCTCGTACAACCGAGAGCCAAGTACATCGCGAATTGGCTTCCGGCTTATCAGCGCCTATCGGATTTAAAAATGGCATCGATGGCAATATCAAAATTGCCACTGACGCGATTCAAGCGGCAGGTCGTCCACATCACTTCTTATCCGTTCATAAGAATGGTCAAGTCTCTGTTGTGGAGACTAAGGGCAATAAAGATTGCCACGTCATTTTGCGCGGCGGTAAAGAGCCAAACTATGAAGCGAAGTTTGTACAGGCTGCCTGCTCTGAGCTTGAAGCAGCCAAGCTTCCAGCCAGCCTGATGGTTGACTTATCACACGCCAACTCCAGCAAAAAGCATGAGCGTCAAATCGTCGTTGCTGATGATGTGGCACAGCAAATTGAGTCTGGATCACATCAGATATTTGGCGCAATGATTGAGAGTCATTTGAATGATGGTGCGCAGAAATTCACTCCAGGTAAGGATGATCCAAGCAAGTTAGAGTACGGTCGTAGCATTACCGATGCTTGCATTAATTGGGATGATTCAGTGCAGGTATTAGAACGTCTTGCTACCGCAGTGAAGAAACGCAGAAGCAAGAAAAAATAATGTCAATTAATCAATGACACTGCTAAAAGAGGCTAATTTATTTAGTCTCTTTTTTTCGTGCTTCCAAAGCACATCTGATCCGCCAGCCGCGCGATTCAATATGCGCGTAAGCACAAAGAGCACATCAGATAAACGATTGACGTATTGGCGAGTGGAGTCATACAAAGGCTCTTCCCAACCTAAGCGCACAATCGAACGCTCTGCTCTGCGGCAAACTGTGCGGCAAACATGGGCCTGCGCAGCTGCGCGAGTTCCGCCGGGCAAAATAAATTCGGTTAACGGTGGCAGCTGCTGATTATATTTTTCAAGCCAAACATCTAGCTGAGCGACATGTTCAGGATTGAGCAGTTTGTAATTGGGCATACAGAGCTCTCCACCAAAATCAAATAAATCATGCTGCACCTGCAGAAAAAGCTCACGCAATTCCGTAGAAACTGAAGCCGGGATATCTTCTGTCATCAAAACCCCGATTTCGGAGTTCAATTCATCGATATCGCCCATAGCGCAGATCCGCAGGTGATCTTTCTCGACGCGACTGCCGTCGCCTAAGCCCGTCATCCCAGCATCACCCGTTCTAGTAGCGATTTTTGATAGTCGATTTCCCATAAGCGTAATTATAGGTAAATGGCTAAAATGATTCTTATGAATATGGTGACGCCACCCCCCGAATTAGCCGCTATTAGCGCCCTTCAATCGAAATTGGTATCAGCCTTACGCCCAATCCTTCCGGAGCATGTCCTGTTATGGGAGCCGGAAGACACCATTCCCTATGAATGTGATGGCTTGGCTGCTTAAACGTCTTTCATGCGGGCGATGGCAATATGCATCCTTTGATTTTATTTAACGGCGCCCATCAAGATGAGTGGCATCGCACTGAAGAGTTCGGTACCGAAATTTTGGAAGCCTGCGTAGAGCTCGGCGGCACCATCACTGGTGAACACGGTGTTGGCATCGAAAAAATTAATTCCATGTGCGTACAGTTTGGCGAAGGTAAACGCGAATCTTTCTGTGGCGTGAAGAGCGCCTTTGATCCAGAAAAATTACTCAATCCTGATCAGGCAATGCCAACCGTAAACCGCTGCGCTGAATATGGTCGCATGCGTATTAGCGGTGGCCAACTCCCTCATCCAGAATTGGAGCGATTCTAATGAGTCACTCCAATCCACAAATTAATGCATTCCGTGAGCAAATTCTGAATGCAGCCAAGAATAAAACCCCACTCTCTATTAAAGGTGGGGGCACTAAATCTTGGTATGGCAACCCCAATCACTACACCAAACTGGATACTCGTTCCTACTCAGGCATTTTGGAATACCAACCAGAAGAATTGGTCATCACTGCTTGCGCCGGCACTCCACTAAAAGAAATTGAAGCGGCACTCAAAGAAAAAAATCAGGTTCTTGCTTTTGAACCACCTCACTTTGGCGAAAACGCTACTTTCGGCGGTGCGCTTGCCGCTGGCTTAGCGGGCCCAGGACGCATCACGGTTGGCAACTTCCGCGACTTTGTATTAGGTGCTCGCATTCTGGATGGCAAAGGGCAAGATCTTTCTTTTGGCGGCAAGGTGATGAAAAACGTTGCGGGATATGATGTTTCTCGCTTGCTACCAGGCTCTTGAGACACGCTATCTCTTTTATTGGAAGCCTCAGTCAAAGTATTGCCAAAACCTGCGGCGACAGGGACATTGCGTTGCAAGATCTCCCAAGAAAAAGCTTTAACAGTTTTAAATGAATGGGCTGGTCAGCCACTGCCACTTTTAGCGAGTTGTTGGATTGGCTCAAGCAAAGGTGGTGATGGTGCACTCGCTATTCGTCTCGCAGGCGCTGCGGCCGGTGTGCAAGCTGCGATTCCGTTGAGGAGCGCTTTGATTGATGGCAGCGTCATTAATGAAGAGACTGCTGACAATTTCTGAAATGATTTGCGCGAGCAAAAAATGTCTGCCTTCACCAATCTAGACGCGGATCAAACTTTGTACCGCTTAGCGCTACCCGCCGCTTGCGGACCAATCGCCATGCCAGGCGCAGCTGATGAAATCACTCTAGAGTGGCATGGTCAACAACGCTAGATTAAATCGCCCGGTGACGAGGCTACCTTCACAGCCATTAAAGCCATTGCCAATTCTCATGGTGGACATGCAACTCGATTTAGACAGGGTGCAAATGTAGACCCCTCCTATCAGCGCTTCACATTACTCTCAGAGCAATCCCATTCCAAAGCGCTTGAGGCAGTGCAAGAACGCCTGAGGTCCGCCTTTGATCCTGATGGCGTATTTGCCACTAAACGTCTTTCATAAGTATTTCTATGCAAACTCAACTCGCCCCTCAATTTGCCAACACGCCGGAAGGTATCGAGGCAGTCCGCATTCTGGGCAAATGTGTTCACTGTGGTTTTTGTACTGCCACCTGCCCTACTTATCAACTGCTGAGTGATGAGTTGGATGGTCCACGGGGACGCATCTATCTCATTAAGCAAATCGCTGAAGGCCAAGCGCCAACAGAAAAGACGCGTCTTCATTTAGATCGCTGCTTAACTTGTCGTAATTGCGAAAACACTTGCCCTAGCGGTGTGCAATACGGCAACTTGGTTGATATCGGTCGTAAATGGGCAGAAGAAAATACACCTGCACGCCCATTAACGCAAAGACTTACGCGTTGGGCCTTAAAAGAAGGCCTAACCAAGCCCGCTTTATTTAATACGGCAATGGCCTTAGGGCATCTAGTGCGCCCGCTCATGCCAATCGGCATGCAACGCAAGATTCCAGTGACCGTCAATAAAGCGTTAGCAAACTCAACTGATCCGCATGCAAGACCTACAACCGCGCATCAACGCAAAATGCTTCTATTAGAAGGTTGCCGTACAGCCTTGTATGTTGCCGACTATTAATTCCGCGACAGCGCGCGTACTGAATGCGTTAAAGATTCAACTCATTAGCGCCCCGAATGCGACTTGCTGTGGCGCACTACGTTATGACCTCAACGATCAAACTGGTGGCCTGGATAATGCCAAGCAAAATATTGATGCATGGTGGCCTGTAGTTGAAAACGGTGTCGAAGCGATTCTGATGACTGCCTTTGGTTGCGGTGTGATAGTGAAAGACTATGGTCACCGCTTTGCAAATGATCCTACTTATGCCGCTAAAGCAAAAAAGATCTCCGACCTAACCAAAGATATCTCTGAGATTTTTCCCTCATTGCAAAATGAACTTGTACAACTTGTGGGGGTAGATCCCAAGCCAGGCGTGGTGTATCACCCACCCTGTACCCTACAACATGGTCAACAAATTCGCGGTAAGGTTGATGGGCTGCTTTCACGCATTGGTGTTGGCGTACGTTTGTGCGCAGACAGTCATCTTTGCTGCGGTTCCGCCGGCACTTATTCAGTGACTCAACCAGAATTATCCAAACAACTACGCAAAAATAAGTTAACCCACTTAAACGCTGCTTGCGAAGAATCTGGCGCTGAAGTCATTGTTTCCGGAAATATTGGATGCATTACCCATCTACAGCAAGAAGACACGCCAGTAGTGCATTGGATCGAAATCGTAGACCAGCTAGTCAGCAAATCTTCCAGAGCCTCATGAATTCCATTGTTGTAAATCTGATGCAAGTCAGAGAGCGAATTGAACTCGCCGCCTTGGCGGAAAAGCGTGAGCTTGAAGAAATTGAACTTCTGTCGGTTAGCAAAACCTTTCCCGCCTCAGCGGTTGAGGAAGCAATGCATGCCGGTCAATCCGCTTTTGGCGAAAGCTATGCTCAAGAGGCTGTTGAAAAAAATTGAGAAGCTTGCCAAATTACGCCATTGGCTAGTCTGGCATTTCATTGGGCCCCTTCAAAGCAATAAAACCAGAGAAGTAGCTCAGCACTTTGACTGGGTTCATAGTGTTGATCGCCTCAAAATCGCGGAACGTCTAGCTGCGCAACGAGGTGAATTTCCAGACCTGGCTCCATTGCAGGTTTGCGTACAAATCAATGTCATCCAAGAAGACAGTAAGAGCGGTGTTGCTTTGACAGAAGTCGAAGCGCTTTGTAATGCCATTACCACTTTGCCCAATTTGGTACTGAGAGGCCTAATGGCTATTCCCGTCCATAACCCTGATTCAACTCAGCAACGCCAAGCATTTGCTGCTGTACGTGACTGTGTCCAACAAATTCAAACTGCACACGCCACTGAGTTGGGATATCAATTTTTCGACACCCTTGCGATGGGCATGTTAGATGATTTAGAGGCTGCCATCCTGGAGGGGAGCACGATGGCTCGTGTTGGCACGGCCATTTTCCGTAAGCGCGATAAGATAAACACATGAGCACAAATAAAACCATGCAAAACAATAGCAATGTCCACATTACATTTATCGGTGGTGGCAATATGGGGCGCGCCATGATTAGCGGCATCCTTGCCAACGGCTTCGAACCCAATCAAATATCGGTTGTAGAAGCAAACGCCTCTACCGCCTTAAAACTGTACGAAGACTTTGAAGTGCAAGGCATTGGTGCCATAGAGCAAATCGCTTTTGAATTCACCAAAAATAATGTGGTTGTTATGGCAATCAAGCCACAAGACTTTAATGTTGTTGCTAAAGGGTTGGCGTCAAAGCTAAAGCATGCCACCGCACCTGGGCCATTAATTCTGAGTATGGCTGCTGGCATTCGCTTAAAAGATATGAGTCGCTGGCTAGATCACACGCGTTGCGTACGAGCTATGCCTAATACACCAGCATTAATTGGCAAAGGCATTACCGGACTCTTTGCGGATGCCGCCGTTGATGAAACTGACCGCGCTTTAGCTGAAACGATCTGCCATGCCGTAGGTCAAGCGGTATGGGTATCGGAAGAAAAGCTGATGGATGCGGTCACCGCCGTTTCCGGTAGCGGTCCCGCCTATGTCTTTGCATTCCTTGAGGTGATGCAATCTGCTGGTGAGAAGCTTGGACTGGACGCGGCAACAGCCCGCAGACTAGCTTACGCAACCCTCGAAGGAGCTACACAGTTGGCTCATAACTCCGATGAACATGCGGGCGTATTGCGTGAAAGAGTGACCTCTAAAGGCGGCACTACTGCAGCAGCACTAGATGTGATGAAGCAGCAAGGTTGGCATGAGATTTTAGAAAAGGCGATTGATGCAGCCAGTCAACGCGGTAAAGCGATGGGCGACGAGCTAGGTAAAAGTTGACGACTTACTAGTTCAAACCTAAGCCCAACACAATTCCCAAAAATAAAAATCCACCCAACCAGTTATTGTGGCGGAATGCTTTAAAGCAATCCTCTCTATTGCGAGTGGACACTAATTTAAGATGATAGATAGTGCAAGCTAGCGCCGCAAACCAGCCCACTAAAAAATAATTGCTCAAGCCCGCTAGTTGGGAAACGCATAATTGGCTTAAGAACAATATTCCATAGCTAATTGCAATCGCAATGACATCGTGCCGCCCAAAAGTGATGGCGGATGTACGCAAGCCTAGACGCAGATCATCATCCCGATCAACCATAGCATAGGCGGTGTCATAGGCAATAGCCCAGAAGATGTTGCCAATAAACAAGATCCAAACCTCTAGCGGGATGAAATCCAAAATCGCCGCATACGCCATTGGGATACCAAATCCAAAGGCAATTCCCAGGACAGCTTGGGGGATTGCAAAAAATCGTTTAGTAAAGGGATAGATAAAGGCGACCACCAGCGCAAGGACTGAGAGTTGCTTTGTAAATGCGTTTAAGGGTTGGAGTAGCAAGAAAGCAATGAAAGCCAAAACGCCAGCCACTGCCACCGCTTCTTTTCCAGAAATTTTTCCACTCGTTACTGGACGCCCTTGCGTTCTTTTGACATGGCGATCAAAGTCTCGGTCCGCATAATCGTTGATTGCGCAACCTGCGCTCCGCATCAAAAACGTACCTACAGTAAAGATCAGTAAAACTGATAAATCAGGCACGCCGCTACTTGCCAACCAAAGCGCCCAGAGCGTAGGCCACAATAGCAAAAGCGTGCCAATAGGCTTATCCAGCCTAATTAAATATCCATAAGAAATGAAGCGCTCTTTTAAAGTCATCGTTTAATTATCAAGCCTTTAAGAACTCAGCCCGAGATCCAAGCCAGCGCTCTAAATGACACTCCACTAAATCCGCATGCTCAGCTAGCAAGCGCTCAGCGGCCTGCTGAGCCAACTCAATCAACCAAGCGTCACGCTGCAAATCCACAAAGCGCAGCATGGCATCTCCTGACTGCTTGGCGCCTAGCAATTCCCCTGGGCCCCGCAGCGATAAATCGCGCTCGGCAATCACAAATCCATCGGATGCCTCACGCAATGTTTGCAAACGCTCCTTGGCGGCCATGGATAAGGGCTCGGCATACATCAAAATACAGACAGAGTCTGCGGATCCTCTTCCAACGCGCCCGCGCAATTGATGAATTTGGGCATACCCAAAACGCTCTGCATGCTCAATTACCATCAATGCCGCGTTAGGCACATCCACCCCCACCTCAATCACCGTGGTGGCAACCAAAAGCTGAATCTCATTGGCCTTGAAAGCAGCCATTACTGCAGCTTTTTCTTCAGCCTTTAATCTACCGTGCACCAAGCCCACTTTAAAGTCGGGCAAAGCTTGTGTGAGCTGCTCAAAACTTTCTACCGCCGTCTGCAGCTGTAGCACTTCAGACTCCTCAATGAGAGGACACACCCAATACGTCTGCAATCCTTTTGATAACCAACTTTGCAAACCACCAATTACCTCATCGCGACGACTGGCTTTCACTACCTTGGTCGCAATCGGCTTACGACCAGGCGGCAACTCATCAATGACCGATACATCTAAATCGGCGTAGTAAGTCATTGCTAGGGTGCGCGGAATAGGTGTTGCCGACATCATCAATTGATGACAGTAAAACAATTCTGATCCAACACGTTGCTGAATCTCTAAACGCTGTCTCACGCCAAAACGATGTTGTTCATCAATGACTGCTAAACCTAGTTTGGCAAAACTTACCTGCTCTTGAATCAAGGCATGCGTACCAATAATCAGCTGAGCCTGCCCGCTCTCAATCCTTTCTTGAGAAAGTCTTTTTTCTTTTGCTTTTAAGCTACCGGATAACCAAGCAATCTGAACGCCTAGGGGCTCAAACCATTCCCTCATTTTGAGATAGTGTTGCTCAGCCAATATCTCAGTTGGCGCCATGATGGCGGCCTGAAAGCCATGGTCCATCGCCCGCGCTGCAGCCAAAGCAGCCACTACGGTTTTGCCGCTACCGACATCCCCTTGTAGAAGGCGATTCATCGGGAAAGATTGGGAGAGATCATGAGCAATCTCTGACCAAACACGTTCTTGAGCATGCGTTAGCTTGAAAGGTAACACTCGCAGCAAGCCCTCTTCAAGACTGTGTTTTGTTTCTTTCCCTTTGCCTGCCTTAGCTTCACCTTCGCGTTTTGCAAAACTGGGGGCATTTCGCTCGCGACGAATCGCATGCGCTCGCTTTAGAGAAATTTGTTGAGCCAGCAATTCTTCAAACTGAACTCGACGCCATGCCGGGTGGGTGCGCTCTAATAATGATTGTGTATTAGCGTCGGCTGGTGGCTGATGCAAATAGGTAATCGCTGCTTGCAGACTGGGCCAATCATGACTTGGCAATAATTCCGCCTTGAGCTTGCCGGGCAAAAACTCCGCCAAACTCTCTCGCAAACTAGGGTCGCGCAAAGCTTGAGTAACCGCTTTGCGAATAATGGTCTGTGATACACCGACACTAGCTGGATAAACTGGCGTTAAGCTAGCGGGTAATGGCGCATCTGGCACTACAGCACGCACAGTTGGATGGACCATTTCAGGGCCCTGAAAACCCTCACGCACTTCCCCGCGAACTCGAATATGAGCCCCAACTGCCATTTGTTTCTGTTGGCTAGGATAAAAATTGAGAAAGCGAAGATTTAAAGTCTCAGTCTCGTCCTCAATGGTGACAAGCATTTGTCTTCTAGGGCGAAACAGGACTTGATTGCGAATGACTACACCCTGAGTCTGAGCCGAGGCAAATCTACCCTGATGCAAGGCTTCCTCAATAGTGAGCAACTCAGTCTCATCCTCATAACGGGACGGTAAGTGCAAAGCAAGGGCCATAGGGCTGTCTAAACCCATCTTTTGGAGTGTGCTTGGCGCTTGTTTAGTAGTCATCGTTAAAATCTAATACCTGATGGTAATGCTATGCAACTTTCTGACTTCAATTACGAACTTCCCACCGAACTAATCGCCCAACATCCCTTGGCGAATAGAACCGATAGCCGCCTCTTAGAGGTCAAGGCAGACGGGGTAAATCACATCCAATTGGTAGACCGACAGTTTACGGACATTCTTAGCCTTGTTAAGTCAGGGGACTTATTAGTCTTTAATGACACCAAGGTCATTCCAGCACGTCTACATGGCAAAAAAGAGACGGGCGGGAATGTTGAGCTGCTCATTGAGCGAATCAGCGGTGAGAAGCAGGCTTGGGTACAAATTAGAGCTTCCAAGGTGCCAAAGACGGGTACTTTTGTGCACATTCATAACCAGACTGGCGAATCCTTCACCGTCGAAATGATTGGCTATGACGGGCGTTTTTATGAAGTCCGCTTTCCGGAAAATGTATTGTCCTTGCTTGAACGCTTTGGAGAGCTCCCACTCCCCCCTTATATCAAACATCAACCTGACGGCGAAGACGCACAGCGTTATCAAACAGTAGTAGCAAAAAATCCTGGAGCGGTTGCAGCCCCAACAGCAGGCCTTCATTTTGATGAATCTATTTTTCAAAAAATCAAAGATTTAGGCGTCAATCAAGCAAGTGTCACCTTACACGTGGGGGTCGGCACATTTACCCCAGTGCGCGAAGAAGATCTTTCAAAACACAAGATGCACTACGAGTGGTTCTCCATTCCCACTGAGACCTTGCAGGCAATTGAAGCCACTAAGAAAAATGGGGGGCGAGTGATCGCGGTTGGCACCACTAGTCTGCGCGCCCTGGAAAGCCAAGCGGCCACTGGGCAAAATAATGGCGCAACCAATCTCTTTATTACCCCAGGCTATCAATTTAAAACGGTGGATTGTTTGTTAACCAACTTTCATCTGCCAAAATCCACTTTATTAATGTTGGTGAGCGCCTTTGCGGGAATGGATCATATTCGCGCTGCTTATCAACACGCCATTCACCAGAAATATCGTTTCTTCAGTTATGGAGATGCCATGTTTCTTTGTCGATTCGAGAATACAAATCCATGACCAAACCCGTTCACTTCAATATCTTGGCGCGTGACTCCCCAAGCCCCGCGCGACTTGGTCAGCTAGATCTACCGCACGGTAGCGTGCAAACACCCATCTTCATGCCTGTAGGAACCTATGGCACGGTAAAGGCAATGACGCCACGCGATCTGAATGAAGCTAAGGCGCAAATTATTTTAGGCAATACATTTCACTTATGGTTAAGACCAGGCTTGGATGTGATTCAAAAACATGGTGGTCTACATCGCTTCATGGGCTGGGACAAGCCGATCCTGACTGACTCTGGTGGCTTTCAAGTATTTAGCCTTGGTGCTCTACGTAAGATTTCCCAAGAAGGCGTCACTTTTGCATCACCAATTAATGGCGACAAATTATTTATGTCGCCAGAAGTATCAATGGAAATTCAAGCGGTACTCAATAGTGATATCGCCATGCAGTTTGATGAGTGCACTCCTTACGAAATCAAAGGTCAACCAACTTCTGAAAAAACAGCACGTGCTTCACTAGAGATGTCGCTACGTTGGGGTGATCGCTCCCTCAAACGCTTTCGCGAACTCAATACCGGTAATGGGCTTTTTGGTATCGTGCAAGGTGGCATGTTCGAGAACCTACGTGAAGTTTCACTAGATGCGGTTAGTCAACAAGGCTTTGATGGGATCGCTATTGGTGGTCTCTCAGTTGGGGAGCCAAAACCAGAATTTGAGCGCATCCTCAATTTCACCGCACCAAAGCTGCCAGAACACATGCCACACTACCTCATGGGTGTAGGTACTCCAGAAGACTTGATTTTGGGCATTAGTCTAGGCATCGATATGTTCGATTGCGTAATGCCCACCCGTAACGCCCGCAATGGCTGGCTCTTTACCCGTTTTGGCGACCTAAAACTGCGTAATTCTGGGTATAAAGACGATGATCGCCAGGTTGACCCTACTTGCGTCTGCTACACCTGCCAAAATTTCACAAGATCCTATCTACATCACCTCCAAAAGGCGAATGAGATCCTGGGTTCTCAACTTAACACCATCCACAACCTGTCTTACTACCTCCAGCTCATGACGGAGGTTCGCGAAGCCCTTGGTAAAGACCGTTTTAGCGCCTATCGCGAGGAATTTCACAGTAATCGCCAGCGTGGTGTTGAGCCCGGACAGGACTAATAGCCCTACAGGGGGCAAAACCCCCTGCAAAACACCTCCAAAGCCCCACACAGTTTAGAATTGCGGGTTACGGCCAAGCATGTAAAGGTCGAAAAACACAGCAGTTTTTAAATGGTAATTAATGGAGGTTTTGTATGTGGATTAGTAACGCTTTTGCCCAAGCTCCTGCAGCCGGCGCAGATTCCGGTGGCTTGATGAGCTTCCTCCCTTTGATTTTGATGTTTGCGGTTTTCTACTTCGTCATGATTCGCCCACAAATGAAGCGTCAAAAAGAAACTAAAGCCATGCTTGAATCATTAGGCGTTGGTGACGAAGTGGTGACTGTTGGAGGCATCATGGGCAAAGTAACCGCGTTGAAGGACCAAGTCGTTACTTTTGAAATTTCCGCCGGTACTGAAGTGCAGTTGCAAAAAGGCGCTATCACTACAGTATTGCCAAAAGGCACGCTGAAGTCTGCTTAATGCATTTGCTTAATACGTCTTAGTAAAAGTATCTCAATATGAATCGCTACCCTCTCTGGAAATATCTAGTTATCGCTGTCGCACTACTCATCGGCGGACTATATTCACTACCCAATTTCTATGGTGAGGCTCCAGCAGTTCAAGTCTCGTCTGCCAAACCAACCATCAAGGTTGATTTGGCAACGCAGTCTCGTGTAGAAAAGATTCTGACTGAAGCCAACATTAATAACACCGGCGTTTTCTTTGAAGTCGCCGGCAATGTGGGCTCTATCAAAGTACGCTTTAACAACACTGATATTCAATTGCGCGCACGCGATCTCTTGCAACAAAAATTGAATGTGGAGCAAAACGATCCCAATTACACCGTTGCGCTCAATTTGCTATCCAACACTCCAGGCTGGCTCAACGCAATCAATGCCCTGCCAATGCCATTGGGTCTTGACTTACGTGGTGGCGTGTACTTCCTGCTTCAAGTGGATATGAAGGGTGCAGTTCAGAAAAAGGTGACTTCTCTCGCAACCGATATTCGCAGCCAATTACGCGATAAGAATATTCGTCATCAAGGTAGTGAGCGTGGCGCGGACTTCATCTCCATTACTTTTGGCAGCACTGCCGATGCAGAAGCTGCCCGCTCCGTTTTACTCACTGCTCAACCAGAATTAGTCTGGCAAGTGAAGCCTACTGGCCTCTCACCAAAAGTAGTTGGTGAATTTAAACCAGCCGCATTAAAAGAAATTCAAGACAACGCGGTAAAGCAAAACATCATTACATTGAATAAACGTGTAAATGAACTGGCCGTTAAAGAACCAGTCATTCAACAACAAGGTGCCGAGCGCATTGTTGTGCAATTGCCAGGGGTACAAGATACCGCCCGCGCGAAAGATATTATTGGCCGCACCGCCACACTGGAATCGCGTCTAGCTGACCCACTGGTTTCCACAATTGCTTTAGGCGAAACCCCGCCTCCAGGCATGGATACCTTCCGCTTTGGTGAAAATCGCTTAGGCGTATTTAAAAAATCAGTGATCTTCAGCGGTGATCGTATTACGGATGCCAGCGCAGGCTTTGATCAAAACCAACGCCCTGCCGTCAATATCTCCCTGGATGCCGCTGGTGGTCGCGTAATGCAAGAAGTCACCCGTGAAAACATTGGCAAGCCAATGGGCATGATCCTGTTTGAGAAGGGCAAAGGCGAGGTTCTAACCATTGCTACGATCCAAACTGAGTTTGGCTCTAAGTTCCAGATCACCGGACAACCAACTACCGAGAGCGCGAATGACTTAGCGCTTCTCTTGCGTGCTGGCTCTTTAGCGGCCCCCATGGAAATCATTGAAGAACGCACAATCGGCCCAAGCCTTGGTGCGGAAAATATTGAGAAGGGCTTTAAGTCGCTCTTAATTGGATTTGGCGCAATCTCTGTTTTTATGGTTGCCTATTATCTCTTGTTTGGCACGTTCTCTGTTGTTGCTTTAGCAGTGAACTTATTGCTCCTCATCTCTGTGCTATCCATGTTGCAAGCCACACTCACCTTGCCAGGCATCGCTGCGATGGCATTGGCTTTAGGTATGGCGATCGACTCGAACGTATTAATTAATGAGCGTATTCGTGAAGAGTTACGTAATGGTGCCTCACCACAAACAGCGATTGCTGTTGGTTTTGATAAGGCATGGGCAACCATTCTAGATTCCAACGTCACCACATTAATTGCTGGTTTGGCTTTGTTAGCATTTGGCTCAGGCCCTATTAAGGGCTTCGCCGTAGTTCACTGCTTTGGCATTCTGACTTCAATATTCTCGGCTGTTTTCTTCTCACGCGGCCTTGTCAACCTCTGGTACGGCAGACACAAGAAGATTCAAAAACTCGCTATTGGCCAAGTTTGGCGTCCACAGGAGAAGTAAGCCATGGAATTTTTCCGCATCAAAAAAGATATTCCCTTCATGCGCCATGCTTTGGTGCTCAATGCGATTTCTTTAATTACCTTTTTAGCAGCAGTTTTCTTGCTCTGGCATAACGGCCTACACCTCTCCATCGAATTTACCGGTGGTACGGTCATGGAAGTCAGCTATCCACAAACTGCGCCTTTGGATTCCATTCGTGCGAAAGTTGAGAAGCTGGGTTATGCCGATACTCAGATTCAAAACTTTGGTAGTTCACGCGATGTCATGATTCGTTTGCCGCTGCAAAAAGATGCCGCAGACAAGCTCATTTCATCGGCCGATCAAAGCACCGCGGTAATGCAGGCATTAAATCCAGCAATAACTGGCGTGAAGCTTCAGCGCGTTGAATTTGTGGGGCCACAGGTTGGTCAAGAGTTGGCGATTGATGGCCTCAAGGCCTTGGTCTTCGTGATCATTGGCATCGTGGTTTACCTCTCCTTCCGCTTTGAATGGAAGTTTGCAGTTGCCGGCATCATCGCGAACTTACATGACGTCGTCATCATCCTGGGCTTCTTTGCTTTCTTCCAATGGGAATTCTCCCTCTCGGTATTGGCGGCGGTTCTGGCGGTGCTTGGCTACTCAGTCAACGAATCTGTGGTGATTTTTGACCGCATTCGTGAGAACTTCCGCCAATACCGAAAGATGAATACCCGTGAAATAATTGATAACGCGATTACTAGCACTATCAGCCGCACCGTTATTACTCACGGCAGTACTGAGATGATGGTTTTGGCTATGCTGATCTTTGGCGGCCCAACACTCTTCTACTTTGCCTTGGCGCTAACCATTGGTATTTTGTTTGGTATTTACTCTTCGGTCTTCGTTGCTGCGGCATTAGCGATGTGGCTCGGTGTTACACGTGAAGATTTAATAAAGGGCGACAAAAAGCCGGATGACAATGCCAGCAACGATGACCCTAACTACGGGGCGCGCGTTTAAACGCAAACTGCACTAAACAACGCTTTAGCTCAGAGAAAAGTTTTGTTAATCAAGGGCAGCTAAGATTCTGTTGGTTGCGCCTTGATGTTCAATTGAGTAAGTCTTAGCGGACACACTCATCTTTGCCAGATCGGCAGTATTCAGAAGCAGCTCCTTTAGAGACTCCATTAAAGCAATCGGCTCGGATAAGAGCAATTCACCCTTAATTCGCTTAGCTGCACCGCCAGCAATCGCATCCAAGGCAGCCTGCTGAAAGTTATAGGTATGCTCACCCAATAACACAGGACATCCCGCAGAACAGGCTTCAATCAGATTGTGGCCCCCAAAAGGAAGCAAACTTCCCCCCATCAGCACCAAGTCAGAAGCGCTGTAATACATCGGCATCTCACCCATGGAATCACCTAAAACAATATCTAAATCAGGAGATGCATTTGGAATGCCGGGCCATTCACTGCGTCTGCGAAACTTTAAGCCAGTATTGTTGATCTGCTCTGCCACCTCAGAGAAACGTTCTGGATGACGCGGCACTAAACAAAGGAGAGGAGGAATTTGGAAGGCATGGTTTAAGAGCAAATCTTTCCACGCCTGCAGAATGACGACCTCCTCACCATCACGAGTGCTAGCAGCACACACCATGAGACGATCACCAGTATGCAATGCTTCTTTCCAACGCTTTCCTTGCTCTACTAGATTGATATCCAATGGCACATCAAACTTGAGATTACCGACAATCTGCACATTGGTGACGCCTAAGCTACGGTAACGTTGGGCATCAAATTCAGTCTGAGCCAAGATGCCCGCAAATGCCTGAAACAAAGCCCGTCCAGCCTCGCCAAATTGATTTACGCGACGCGCACTTCGCTGTGATAAACGGGCATTTACCAAGAAAAGAGGTAAATCCATCTCTTTGCAACGAAAGACCACCGTTGGCCAAGCTTCAGTCTCCATAAACAAGCCAAGCTTCGGCCTAAAAGTGCTCAAGAAATGCTCCACAGCCCAACAAATGTCATAAGGCAAATAGACTTGTCGCATTTGTCCTGAAGCGATCGCTTTAGCGAATAACTGTTTACCAGTGCGACGCCCATTCAAAGTCATATGCGTCAGCAAAATAGATTCGCCTCTGGCCAGATAAGCATCGATCAAAGGTTGAGCAGCGCGAGTTTCACCTACCGATACGGCATGAACCCAAATCGCGCCCTGGGTGATTGGCTTGCCATAACCAAAACCGAGCCGCTCTGGAATATGATGTAGATAAGAAAAAGCATGGCGAGAGCGCCACACTAAACGCAAGAAAGCCAGCGGCAGCAAGAGGTGCCACAGCAGTTGATAAACAGCAAACCAGATCCGGGGCTTGGCCCCGTATTCTGAATTGGTAGTCAAACTCACTTTTTCAGACGTTCGGTCAATTCGACCGCCTTGCCTAAATAGGAAGATGGAGTCATATCCAGCAGACGCGCTTTTGCATCTTCAGGAATCTTCAAGCCACGAATAAAGGTTTGTAAATCTGCTTGATTAATGCCCTTACCGCGAGTCAATTCTTTGAGTTGCTCATAGGGATTCTCGATGCCGTAACGACGCATCACGGTTTGTACTGGCTCAGCCAATACTTCCCAACAAGCGTCCAAGTCAGCAGCGATTGCAGCAAGATTCACCTCTAACTTGCCAAGGCCACGCAAAGCACTGTCATAAGCCAATACGCTATGCCCAAATGCAGGACCTAGATTACGCAATACGGTGGAATCAGTGAGGTCACGTTGCCAACGAGAAATCGGTAATTTTTCTGCAAGGTGACGTAGTAATGCGTTAGCTACGCCCAGGTTGCCTTCAGAATTTTCAAAATCAATTGGGTTCACTTTATGCGGCATAGTTGAGGAACCAATCTCACCTGCTTTAGTGCGCTGCTTAAAGTAGCCAAGAGAGATATAGGCCCAGAAATCACGATCGATATCCAAGAGGATAGTGTTGGCGCGAGCAATCGCATCAAAGAGTTGCGCCATGCCATCGTGCGGCTCAATCTGAATGGTGTAGGGATTAAAAGTAAGTCCAAAACGCTTTTCCACCAAATTCTTCGAGAAATGTTCCCAATCAAAATCAGGGTAAGCAGATAAATGCGCGCTGTAGTTGCCAACCGCGCCATTCATTTTGCCTAATAGCGGCACTGCCGCGATCGCGTCAATCGCGCGCTCTAAACGCTTGGCGATATTGGCAATCTCTTTACCGAGAGTGCTCGGTGAAGCCGGTTGACCATGCGTACGAGAAAGTAGTGGAACCTTGGCATGCTCAATCGCCAAATCAGTTAACACTGAAAGAACTTTTCTTAGTTGTGGCACGAGCACTTCATCACGCGCACCACGCAACATCAAACCATGAGAGGTGTTGTTAATATCTTCAGAGGTACAAGCAAAGTGAATGAACTCACTTGCTTTTAATAAGTCTGGTCGACCCGCTACTTTTTCCTTTAGGAAATACTCAACCGCTTTAACGTCATGATTGGTAACTGCTTCGATATCTTTAATGCGCTGCGCATCGGCATCTGAAAAGTTTTCAGGCAGGGATAGTAAGAAAGCTTCATCGGCAACATTAATTTTGGGCACATCAGGCAAGCCGGCAGCAGCCAAAGCCAATAACCAATGAATTTCCACAAAAACGCGCTGACGCATAAAAGCTGCTTCAGAAAGCCAAGGACGTAAAGCATCTAGTTTTCCGGCATAACGACCGTCTAAGGGGGAAAGAGCATTAAGGGTAGAAAACGGCTGACTCACGAATATTGCCTGTGCATTGAAGATGTCAATAAAAGCTAATTTTAATGTGTTTGGCGCCCTGCAAAGGCTAAATAGGATGGCTATACTTGAGCCAATGAAACTTATCGTATCCCCCACTAGCCCTTACGTACGCAAAGTACGCATTGTTTTTAACGAGAAAAAGGTCAATATCGACCTTGAATTAGAGAATGTCTGGGCCGCAGACGCCAAAATTGGCGCTAAGAACCCCCTAGGGAAGATTCCCTGCCTGATTTCTGACGATGGCGAGGCTATTTATGACTCCCGAGTCATTGCTGAATACGCGGATGGCTTAAGCCCTGTCAGCAGACTAATTCCGACCGATAACCGCGAACGTGCCGCAGTCAAGACCTGGGAAGCGCTAGCTGATGGAATTATGGATGCCGGAATTTTGGCTCGCTTAGAGCGTACCTCGCGCCCAGCAGAAGAGCAAAGCCAAACCTGGGTTGATCGCCAAATTGGCAAAATTGATGCCGCCCTTCGCGAGATGTCTGAACAGCTTGGCGAAAACGCATGGTGTCATGGCAAGCAAATGACCTTAGCGGATATCGCAGTCGGTTGCGCAATCGGATATCTCTTGTTTCGCTTTCCAGCAGTCAAATGGCAAACGCAGTATCCAAACTTAGATCATCTGTATCAAAAGTTATTACAGCGACCTTCGTTTATTGAAACTGAACCACCAGCCGCTTAATTCACTTTTCGCTTCGTTAACAATGCCAATCAAAATTGATTGGCATTTTTGTATTCGCTGTCTGCTAATGAAATCTATGCGGAAATAATTCCACCACCCAAACAAATATCGCCATTGTAGAGAACGGCAGATTGTCCTGGTGTCACTGCCCACTGCGCATCTGGAACAGTCAATTCAAAACTGAGCGCGTCATTGCCCGCCATAAAAGTACATGCAGAATCGACTTGACGATAACGCGTCTTAGCGGAATAACCCCCCGGCGTTGGCGCTTGTCCAGACACCCAGCTAGCATCCATTGCGGAAAGCCTGTTAGCCAATAACCACGGGTGTTCGTGGCCTTGCGCCACATACAAAGTGTTATTCGGAATATCTTTGCGGGCCACATACCATGCATCGCCGTTGCCATCTTGACTGCCGCCCAAGCCAATGCCTTTACGTTGGCCCAAAGTAAAGAATGCTAAGCCCATATGCTCACCAACAACCTTACCCTCTGGAGTTTTAATAGGGCCTGGCACACGTGGCAAGTAGCGATTCAAGAATTCCCGAAAAGGACGTTCACCAATAAAACAAATTCCAGTGGAATCTTTCTTTTTGGCGTTATGTAAACCAATTTGTTCTGCAATTTTTCTCACTTCCGTTTTCGGAATCTCGCCAAGCGGGAACATGACATTCGCTAACTGCTGCTGCGTTAAACGATGTAAAAAATAACTTTGGTCTTTGCTAGCGTCAACCGCTTTCAATAGCTGCACTTTCCCACCTTCATGGCGCACACGGGCATAGTGACCCGTTGCAATAGCATCCGCCCCCAAGCTCATGGCATGATCCAAGAAGGCTTTAAACTTAATTTCAGCGTTACACAAAACATCAGGATTAGGGGTTCGCCCTGCAGCATATTCACGCAAAAACTCAGCAAATACCCGTTCACGATATTCAGCAGCGAAATTAACCGCTTCAACATCAATTCCGATCATGTCAGCCACCGAAACCACATCCAACCAATCCTGACGAGCAGAACAGTACTCGTTGTTGTCGTCATCCTCCCAATTTTTCATAAAAAGGCCAATCACTTCAAAGCCTTGCTCCTTGAGCATCCAGGCCGCCACCGACGAATCTACCCCTCCAGACATGCCAATAACGACTTTCTTGGTCTGGGGAGACGGGATTGAGGAAGAATTGAGCTGGATCATCAAAAAATGCGAGAATTCAATATAAGCTGACAGACCGTATTGTAGAAGTCTTAGCCTAATTTCACAGGATTTTAGGCAAAAACCAAGCAAGCGGACTTAAGGGTAAGTAGATAGGTTCAATTGGGCCTATTTAACTAAAATAGATTTTTTGAAAAATTTTGCTTTTGGAGACATGTCATGCACATAGGAGTGCCACTGGAAACAAGGCCTTTGGAGACTCGAGTAGCCGCCACACCAGAAACCGTTAAAAAACTCATCGGCCAAGGTCATACCGTCGTCATTCAAAAAGACGCCGGAGTAAGAGCGAGTCAACCTGACTCTGCATATGAAGCTGTTGGCGCAACTATTGGTAGCGCAGCTGACGCGTTTGGCGCGGAGATTGTTCTCAAAGTACGCGCACCCGAAGCAGCTGAACTAAAGCAAATTAAATCTGGCGCTGTGCTTTTGGGCATGCTCGATCCATTTGATAACGACATGATCGCCGCAATGGCTGCGCAAGGCGTTACTGCATTCTCTCTAGAAGCTGCGCCCCGCACAACACGTGCGCAAAGCATGGACGTCTTATCCTCTCAAGCAAATATTGCCGGATACAAAGCAGTAATCGTTGCCGCCAATGAATACCAACGTTTTATGCCTATGTTGATGACTGCGGCAGGAACTGTTAAAGCGGCACGCGTACTCATTTTGGGTGCTGGTGTTGCCGGCTTACAAGCTATTGCAACCGCAAAACGCTTAGGCGCTGTGATTGAAGCGTCTGATGTACGCCCAGCAGCTAAAGAACAAATCGAGTCATTGGGTGCTAAGTTTGTTGACGTTCCCTATGAGACTGATGAAGAGCGCGAGATCGCTCAAGGCGTTGGCGGCTATGCCCGCCCAATGCCTGAAGCTTGGATGAAGCGTCAAGCGGCTTTGGTTGCTGAACGCGCGCAACAAGATGACATTGTGATTACTACCGCATTGATTCCAGGACGTAAGCCCCCAGTCCTTTTGCATAGTGACACAGTTGCCAATATGAAGCCAGGCTCTGTAGTCATCGACTTGGCTGCCGGCAAAGGCGATAACGGCTCAGGCAACTGCCCTCTCACTCAAGCAGATAAAGTGATTGATGTGCACGGCGTGAAGATTGTGGGCTACACCAATTTAGCCAGCATGGTTGGCGCTGATGCCTCAGCACTGTATGCACGCAATTTGCTCGACTTCATGAAACTGATTGTCGATAAAGAAGCCAAGTTGGTTATTCCAACGGACGATGACATCGTTACCGCTTGCTTGATGTGTCGCGATGGCCAAGCCATCCGCAAAAACTAACAGTAAAAAATACTAAGGAAACATTATGGATCTCGCTGCCTTTCAAAGCATCCTCACCGTTCAAAACATTACCGTATTTGTGCTGGCCATTTTTGTTGGCTATCACGTAGTGTGGAACGTTACCCCAGCATTACATACGCCTCTGATGGCGGTGACCAATGCCATCTCTGGCATCATCATCGTTGGCGCGTTACTTCAAACTGAAGTCATCGGTGGCGATGAAATCACTCTAACCAGCATCATTGGTGCGGTTGCAGTGTTCATCGCGTCTATCAATATTTTTGGTGGCTTTATGGTCACCCGTCGTATGCTTGAAATGTTCAAGAAAAAAGCGCCTAAGGCAAATGCAGCTGATGCTGCTAAATAAATAGAACAAGACCTATACAGAGACCAAAACTATGTCAAACATAACCGCTATTTCTTATCTCGTTTCATCGGTGTTGTTCATCCTCGCTTTGCGTGGCTTATCTTCACCAACAACTTCTCGCCAAGGCAATACCTTCGGCATGATTGGTATGTTGTTAGCCGTTGTTACGACCTTCTTCATTCCCGACTTCAAGCCAGCCATCTCTTTGATCGGCACTGCGATTGTCGGTGGCGCCATTATTGGAACGATTGCTGCTAAGCGTGTGCAAATGACCAAGATGCCTGAGTTGGTTGCATTGATGCACTCCTTCGTGGGTTTATCCGCAGTCTTAATTGCAATCGCTGCCGTCTTCAATCCCGCTCATGACCATACTGGCGCACAGAAGATTGAACTCTTTATCGGCGCGTTTATTGGCGCCATTACCTTTACCGCATCTATCATTGCATTTGGCAAGTTATCCGGCAAGGTCAGTGGCAAGCCAGTCAGTTTTGCTGGTCAACATTTCCTCAATTTGATATTGGCCGTGTCGATGGTTGGCGCCGCTAT
The DNA here is from genome assembly GCF_900095215.1 of Polynucleobacter necessarius. Taxonomy (NCBI): domain Bacteria; kingdom Pseudomonadati; phylum Pseudomonadota; class Betaproteobacteria; order Burkholderiales; family Burkholderiaceae; genus Polynucleobacter; species Polynucleobacter necessarius. The sequence continues at coordinate 1,407,939 of NZ_LT606949.1, forward strand.
CGCTTACTACATGGGTGATAGCCACGCAGCCTTCTTGGCGATGTGCGCGATTGCTTTGGTATTGGGCGTGACCTTAATCATCCCAATTGGTGGTGCCGATATGCCAGTGGTTGTGTCCATGCTTAACAGCTACTCTGGTTGGGCGGCAGCGGGTATTGGATTTACCCTAAACAACCCAGTGTTAATTATTGCCGGTGCTTGCGTAGGCTCTTCTGGCGCCATCCTGTCTTACATTATGTGTAAAGCGATGAACCGCTCTATTCTGGCTGTGTTGGTTGGTGGCTTTGACGCCGAAGCAGCCGCAGGTGGTGGCGATGACGGCGGCCCTAAGAACCACAAATCAGGTTCACCTGAAGATGCCGCCTTCCTTATGGAAAATGCGGACACCGTCATTATTGTTCCTGGTTATGGCTTGGCAGCAGCTCGCGCGCAGCATGCTTTAAAAGAATTGACTGAGAAGTTAACTCACCATGGCGTTACTGTGAAGTACGCAATTCACCCAGTTGCAGGTCGTATGCCTGGCCATATGAACGTGCTTTTGGCTGAAGCTGAAGTTCCATACGATCAAGTATTTGAGATGGAAGATATCAATAGCGACTTCGGTCAAGCTGATGTGGTGTTGGTACTTGGTGCTAATGACGTTGTCAACCCAGCGGCACGTACACCAGGTAGCCCGATCTTTGGTATGCCAATCTTAGAAGCATTTAAAGCAAAAACCATTATTGTGAATAAGCGCTCTATGGCCGCTGGTTACGCTGGCTTAGATAATGAACTCTTTTACATGGACAAAACGATAATGGTCTTCGGTGATGCGAAGAAGGTCGTGGAAGAGATGGTTAAGACAGTTGAGTAATTCAACTCAATACCTTAAATAAAAGACCGCCTTCGGTCGGTTTTTTTATTGCTTGGATTTTGGGATTCAATAAAAAAAAGCCCGGTCTTTTGAACCGGGCTTTTTGTTTCTACAGCAAGCTAGCTGGAGATGGGCTATTACATCATGCCGCCCATATCAGGCATGCCACCACCAGCAGACTCATCTTTTGGCGCTTCAGAAATAGCGCAATCAGTAGTCAACAAGAGGCCAGCAACAGAAGCTGCGTTTACCAATGCAGTTTTGGTTACCTTAGTTGGATCAATAACGCCTTGTGCAACGAGATCACCGTATTCACCGGTAGCTGCGTTGTAGCCGTTATTGCCTTTGCTTTCTTGCACAGCATTCACAACAACACCTGCATCTTCGCCAGCATTGCTCACGATAATACGCAATGGCTCTTGTATAGCGCGCAATACGATGCTGATACCTGCGTCTTGATCAGCGTTATCGCCTTTCAGACCTTTGATACCCTGCATTGCACGAATCAAGGCTACACCACCGCCAGGAACAATACCTTCTTCAACAGCTGCGCGAGTTGCATACAATGCGTCGTCAACACGAGCTTTCTTTTCTTTCATCTCAACTTCGGTAGCGGCACCAACACGAATCACAGCAACACCGCCAGCCAACTTGGCTACACGCTCTTGCAATTTTTCTTTGTCGTAGTCGCTAGTCGCCTCTTCGATCTGAACACGAATGTTCTTCACACGAGCTTCGATCGCCTTAGCATCGCCAGCACCGTCAATAATGATTGTGTTTTCTTTTCCTACTTCGATACGCTTCGCTTGACCCAAGTGCTCAAGAGTAGTTTTCTCGAGTGTGAGGCCGATTTCTTCAGCGATCACAGTGCCGCCAGTCAAAATCGCGATGTCTTCCAGCATGGCTTTACGACGGTCACCGAAACCAGGGGCCTTAACAGCGCAAGTTTTGATGATGCCGCGAATGTTATTCACAACCAAAGTTGCCAAGGCTTCGCCTTCAACATCTTCTGCAACGATCAACAATAGACGACCAGACTTTGCTACTTGCTCGAGTACTGGGAGCAAATCACGGATGTTGGAAATCTTCTTGTCAAACAAGAGAACGTATGGGTTTTCCAATACGGCAACTTGTTTTTCTGGTTGATTAATAAAGTAAGGAGAGAGGTAGCCACGGTCAAATTGCATACCTTCAACTACTTCGAGCTCATCTTCCAAAGACTTTCCATCTTCAACAGTGATAACGCCTTCTTTACCTACTTTTTCCATTGCTTCAGCAATACGCTGACCAATGCTGTGGTCGCTGTTTGCAGAAATAGAACCTACTTGAGCGATTTCTTTACTGGTTGTACAAGGCTTGCTGATTTTTGCGAGCTCTTCGATTGCAGCTGTTACAGCTTTATCGATACCACGCTTCAAGTCCATTGGGTTATGGCCTGAAACTACGTATTTCATACCTTCACGAACGATGGACTGAGCCAAAACAGTAGCGGTAGTTGTACCGTCACCAGCGATGTCAGCAGTTTTGGAAGCAACTTCCTTAACCATCTGCGCGCCCATGTTCTGGAGCTTGTCTTTGAGTTCGATTTCTTTTGCTACGGATACACCGTCTTTAGTGATGGTTGGTCCACCGAATGAACGCTCGATCACCACGTTGCGACCTTTTGGTCCCAAAGTTGTCTTCACTGCATTAGCAAGAATGTTGACGCCTTCAACCATCTTGGTGCGGGCGATATCTCCAAATACAACGTCTTTTGCTGCCATGATTAGATTCCTCTCTTAAATACCAAAATTACTTCTGTACAACAGCCATGATGTCGTCTTCACGCATCACGATGAGTTCTTCACTCTCAACTTTTACTGTTTGACCTGCATATTTACCAAACAACACGCGATCGCCTACTTTGACGTCAGGTGCGTTTAATTTGCCGCTGTCATCGCGCTTGCCTGGGCCTACTGCCAATACTTCACCTTGATCAGGCTTCTCTGCAGCAGCGTCAGGAATGATGATTCCGGAAGCAGTTTTTGATTCTTGATCTAAACGCTTGATGATTACGCGATCATGTAAGGGACGCAAATCCATCTCTCTTCTCCTATGTTAGTAAGTGTTAACTATTTAAATAAACTATATAAAGCAATGCTTTACAATCTCATTACACGGAATTCAAGGGTAACTTACAAATTCAAATAAACTACCTTTTTAGCACTCGCATGTAGGGAGTGCTGATTATATAGGTCTGATTCCCGGGATTTCAAGGGCAGATCACCATAAATTCTTTGGGGATTTCGCCCCTATCTATACTGTGGACAGGCAGATAGGTCGATTCCTACAGATAAATCAGTCCAAAGCCCTTACCGCTCAAATCCGTCCTGCCTAGACTGGATAGTCACCGCTTGGAGAATCCTGATGAGCCCGAAATCACGGATGTACACGCTTGTAAAGGCATGGAAGAACAAACCCTTCAACGAAGTACGAGACGCCTGTGGCGACCCCTGGTTTGGCTTGAGTAGCCAAGCACTCGAAGAACACCAATCCTGGTCTAAACGACAAGCGATTAGCCATGAACCCATTTTTTAACTGCAAGGGAACAAAACTGACAGGATCTTTATTTAGACCATTGCTTACGACTTCGGACAGGCAATTACTGCGTCTTTTTATGGAAGGCCTAGACACCATCGCCTATTGGCATCGCAGTGGTCGCTTTATTCCTGGAATTTTGCCAATCCCAACACATACCCTTGCTTCAAACGGGTATGTAGATGCCATGAGTGAACTCATTTTGAACTCGCGCCTGCCTGTTGGATTGGTGGCAATTGGTATGTCATCCATTCCAGGATCAGAAAATCTCGATGCCTGCAAAAAGGGATTACTCCGCTTACGCAGACTGGGTGTCTTACTTCATTTCCTCAATTACTCGGGCAGCATTGCAGAGCTGCACTGGATTACGGAGATGCAATTAGAGGGGGTGCATATCGATATGAGGACGATTCGCGAGCACGATCTAGCAAGCAATGAACGCTCCCAATTAAGGCAATCACCCTGCTCACCCACACAACTCTATGCGAGCAATATTGGGCTAGTCACAGATTTAGAAAACGCTTCAACCCTCATTGCGGATCATGCCTATGGAGGCCTGATGATGGCGCCACTGAGTCGCCATCAGATGCGGCAAATTAACGATAGTCGAATCACTAAAGCCATTTTTTCGATGCATCCTCATCAACGCCTAAACCACAATGGAGACAAGTAATAAGAAAACGCGTGATGTTGGTAGACGACCATCCAGCAATGCTGATGGCCCTTAAAGGTATGTTGCAAGACCAGTTGTTGTTTGAGATTGCGGGACAAGCTCAGAATGGCGAAGAGTGCCTAAGATCCATGAAAGAAGTTAACCCGAATATGGTGATCCTGGATTTGGATATGCCCAAGACCGGTGGCTTTGACGTTATCCGCCGCATCGGACTACTGTATCCCGATGTTCGTATGTTAGCTCTCTCTAGTATGGATGAGGCGGTATATGGAGGCAGAGTACGCTCACTAGGTGGCCATGGCTTTGTCAATAAAACCGCCGGGGCCGATGTCATCTTACCAGCCTGCGTTGCCATCTCCCAAGGCTATAACTTTTTCACGCACGGCAAAAATGGCAACAGCTCATTAAGTGATAACGATAAGCTCGCACTCATCTCAGATCGCGAACTGCAAGTCATGAAATACCTTGGTCAAGGTAATACCAAGCAACAGATTTCAGACATACTGCATATCAGCAATACGACCGTAGCCACATACAAAACGAGAGTCTTTGACAAACTAGTAATTAACAAGATTGCCGATCTCATTTTGTTCTGCCGTATGAATAAGATCATCGAAAGCTAAACGAGTATGCGTCGATCTATCAAGCGGATTGCTTTATTTCTCCTGTTCAGTGGATTCATTGGCAATGCCTTTGCCAATTTACTGAGCCCATCCGAGCAAAGGTGGATCGATGCCCGTCCTGTAGTACGTTTTAGCATTCATGAAAAATATGCCCCTTATTTAGAACTCAAGGAAAAAGGCCAATCTGGGGTTTTTCATGCACTGTTAAGCAAGTTCAGCGAATTTACCAATCAAGAATTTCTGCCGCAGTGGCGTAAAAGCGATCAGGAAGGTTTACAACAATTAGCTAATGGGGAAGTCGACTTCATCATTGATCCACCCACACTAGATGATGAACATCTCCAGTTTGGCTCTTTATCTGAAGCGATCTTTTGGGGTCACGACGCTATTGTGACAAGGCGCTCAAAAAGTGATGCGCCTATTGAGCCAATCAATATCGCCTACTTTGATCGTGGCTATGAAAATCCCCCAACACCGATGCATGCTCAGGCGAACGTTTCGAGTTATGCCGACAAATTAATTTTTTGATCTACTCAAAAGTGATATTGAAGCGCTTGTCATGCCGCTACGTTTAGCGCGACAGCTGATTCAGAAGGTCAATGATGATCAATTACGACTGAATGGGCTCTATAGTCGCGAACCCTTTGAATATCACTGGCTGATTTCTCATCAAGATGAGCCATTGCATACCGTATTTGAGCGCTTTCGCAATGGTCTGCACCCAATAGAGTCACGCAATCTCTTTGATGCCTACCAAGATGAGAATCTAGTCCAAGCAAACCAGTCGAATTATCAAAAACTTGCGTGGTTATCCGCCATAACGACACGCTTTGGCGGAATCTTTTTGGTTTGGCGCATGCAAAGAAAAACGAACTACATACACAAGAAACCGAGAGCTTGATGAACTCTAAAGAACTTGCTGAAAAAGCAAATGCTGCCACATCCTCCTTGCTAGAAACAATGAGTCATGAAATTCGCATACCCATGAATGCCATATTAGGGGTGCAGGAGCTATTGCTGAGCAGCCGCCTTCCTAAAAATGAAAAGGCATTACTCAAAAGCGCGCATTCCTCAGCGGAGTCTCTTTTGGGAATACTGAATCAGGTTTTAGATCTTTCCAAAATTGAAGCGGGCAAATTGACACTAAATTTAGAGCCTTGCAACCTGAATTCTTTAATTGACGGTATTGACTCGTCATTTTCAGCGGTTGCTCAGATACAGGGTCTCACCCTCCACACCTCTAAAGACCCCCGAATTGCCGAGGTGTTGATGATTGACGCTCTACGTCTTCGGCAAATCCTACAAAACTTAATCAGCAGCGCCATTAAATTCACCGATCAAGGGGAGATTTACCTCTCTATCAGCGTCCTAGCGGATGATCATGCAGGGCAGCTCATTGAGTTTAGGGTGATTGATACCGGCGTAGGGATTGGGTCGGAAGATATTACGCTTGCATTACAAGCATTCGAACCAATACCGGGCACTAGCGAACAACGCAATGGCACTGGTCTCGGCCTCACAATCACCAACCACTTGGTCACTTCAATGGATAGTCAACTCTATTTCGATAGCGCCCCTGGGCTTGGTAGCAATATTCATTTCTGCGTAGCCTTTCCTCGCACCAGCATTGCCGCAGTCATAAACAAACCAACGAACACTACAAGCTCCAGAAAGCTTGTTTCAACATATCGCAGCGAATCGAATCAGGCTTTGTGTGCTTTAGTAGTGGAAGATCATCCTGCTAGCAGGCAAATTATTTCACTGCCATTAGAAGCGTTTGGCATCGAGGTAACGGTTTGCGATAACGCCCATGCTGCTCTAGAGCTCATCACCCAGAGCAATTTTGATCTCTTGCTAACCGATCAATCTATTCCAGGCATGGAAGGTTCAGAATTAGCGAAACGCATTCGCGATTTAGGACATCGCGATCTCATCATCATTGGCATAACAGCCGATATCTACGCCCTGGATTCACGTCACCAATTCTTTGCAGCCGGTATGAACGGTGTCCTAATAAAACCACTGAGTCTCATGACCCTTGCAAATGAGTTAACCCGCTATTTCGTATTGAAGGAACTTAGCGAAAAAGAAGCTCAAAATATCGGAAATGAAGAATACTCATTTGAAGCATTTGCCAATCTCCTAAAACAAAACCCTGATCACGTTTTAGTCATCCTAGATGAAATTAAGAAGGTGCATGATGAAACCCTTCAAGTCCTAAAAAACGAAAACCACGATCAAGAAGCTTTCCAAATGCTGGTTCATAAGGTGAAAGGTGGTTCACAACTATTGGACGCCAAATCATTTGCAAACGCCTGCGAAGCCCTAGAGCGAGAAGATGATTTAAACGCCGGGATCAATGCCTTTATTCAATTATTAAAGAAGCAAAACCAAGTAATTGAAAGTCATAAGTCTCAATATGCGGCATGCTAGTGTTTGCGGCAATACCCACCATTGATTGGGTGGGTTTCTTCTATGGGGCATGCGCCCTTATTGTCTTCGTACCCCAGCTTTAATAGCAAGTTCACTCTGCTTCGCCAACTCCTTTGCTGCCACCAATCAACAGACGCCTTTAGCCCTTCCTCAATCCGTAGCTAGCAGTCTTGAACGCAACCAAATTCCGAAAGATGCCATTAGCATTTCGGTGATTGAGATTGAACCAGGCAAGCCTGGCAAACACGTTGCCAAGAATATTCTGGACTGGCGCTCTGAAGTAGCCATGAATCCCGCTTCAACAAGGAAGCTACTCACTACCCTTTCGGGCCTAGATATTTTGGGACCCCAATATCGTTGGCGCACCAATCTTTATACCGATGGTGTTATTCGTCAGGGTGTCTGGAAGGGCACTTTGTATTTGCAGGGCACAGGTGATCCGAAGGTAGTGCCTGAAGAGCTCGCGAAGATGATGAAAGATATGCAGAGTCTTGGTGTGCAAAAGATTGATGGCAATTTATTTTTGATCGCAGCGCATATGCACCCAGCGTCATGGAGCACAACACCATTGATGGCGAATCTTTGCGCGCTTACAACGTACCGCCAGATCCATTACTCTATGCTTTCCGAACCCTGTCCTTTCAGCTAGGAAAATCACGCACCGCAGACTTTATTGACATTAGTTACACGCCAGCACTATCGCAATTGAAGGTAGTCAATCAAATGCAGCTAGTCGATCGCTCTTGTGATAACTGGAAAAGTGGTATCCGCTTTAATTTAGATCCCGAGGGCATTAGCAATACCGATCAAGCCTTGACTGCGCAGTTCTCAGGCGCTTTTCCCAATACTTGTAAAGGCGTGAACTTTAATATCGTTGCCTTAGATGCCAATACCTTCTTAACACAAGGCTGTGCGGCCGCCCGGGAATTAGCTGGTGGTAGCTGGGCTCAGCCTCCTGTTGGCAAAGATGGTGCCGTGCCTCTCGCCGCACGACTCCTGCTGCAGCTTGAGGGTATCAAGCTGGCTGATGATGTAGTTGATATTAATAAGTATTCCAACAATGTCATGGCTCGCCAAGTTCTTTTGACTGTGGCACTGGAAAAAATGGGTAAGCCAGCCACCACTGCCAATGGCGACTTAGTTATTCAGAGCTGATTGAAGCAAAACGGTTTGAACTTCAAAGACTTGGTGATTGAAAATGGCTCCGGCTTATCCCGCAACGAAGCTATCTCCGCAGAGCAGATGAATCAACTCCTATTAAGTGCTCGCAATCTACCTGTGGCGGAAGTGTTTTATAACAGCCTACCGATAGCCGGCACTGACGGCACGATGCGCAACCGCCTCATGAATCAATTGCGTAAATTCCTGCATCTGAAGAAGAAGCCTGAAGCCCGAATTAAAACCGGCTCGTTGGCGGATGTACGCGCAATCTCGGGTTATGTCTTGAGTAAATCCGGAAAGATGTATGCAGTGACTTCATTTATTAACCACCCCAATGCCTGGAGAGGTCTTGAAGCCCACGATCAGGTGTTAACGTGGCCGCTAGAAGATGGTCCTGAGCCGAAACACGCCCGCTGAAGGCGGTCTCTAACGCCATCCCACTTCTCACCTGCTGGAGGCTCTGGAAACAAAATCAAATCCCACCCTGGCTGATCTAAGTCACGCAAAGAGCGATACAAGCGACTGGCAAAAGCAGTGCTATCACTTGGCACTTCAATCTCTTCACAGTGTGCCGATCGATGCCCGTCTTCACTTAATGAGGATTCAGAATCCCATACCGCCACAGCCACACGAGAGTTAATATCCGGAAACTCGCTTAAAGCATCCAACACGCGACCTGGAGCATATAAACGCAAAGGAGTAGTTGGTGCGTAATGCGCCTTCAGACTTCCGGATATCTTGGGAAGATCCTCCATAGCTTCATCACTCTTGAGTTCGTTAGGCTGATAGACATTCACCCCTGTCTTTGCCAAGATCTCACTTGGTGTAATCGCTCCGGGTCTGGGCAATACCGCTTTATCACCGGATGACAAATCAATAATGGTTGACTCAATGCCAATCTCACAATCCCCACCATCCAAGATCATTAAATCGAGCACATCTTCAAATTCAGCACGGACGTCTGCGGCGCTTGTAAGTGAAACCTTGCCAAAGCGATTAGCTGATGGCGCTACAACACCACCTTTAAATTTGCGCAACAACTCTTGAGCAATCGGATGGGCAGGCGCACGAATGGCGACTGTATCTTGACCGCCCGTTAAATCATTCAGAACACTTTTATCTTTCTTAAAGACTAGCGTTAAAGATCCCGGCCAAAATGCGTTAATCAGTTTTAAGGTGTCTTCAGATAAATCTCTGGTCCAAGGTGCCAAGATTGGAACCCAATCCACTTGCGCCTGGTCAAATCTATCTGGCGCAGCCAAATGCACAATTAAAGGATGATTCGATGGTCTACCTTTAGTGGCAAATACTTTGTGAATCACCTGTGGATTTTTGGCATCCGCCCATAAACCATATACCGTCTCGATAGGAAAGGCGACTAAACCGCCATCACGCAAGGTTTGTACTGCTTCGTTAATGACGGCGGATGATTGCAGTGGCGTACTGCCAGATCAGTCCGTAGACATTTCTAGGGCTCGATCCCTAATTCAGTAGCAACGGATACACAATTTTGGCGTGCTTCATTCAAAGCCTCACCAAGACAATTGATATGGCCCATTTTACGGCCCATGCGCGGTTCGGACTTTCCATACAAATAGAGTTTTACATCCGGATGGGCTAACACTTTATTCCAAGCAGGCTCTTTTGATTGATCTTCACTACCCTCAAACCAAAGGTCGCCGAGCAAGTTCAACATTGATACAGGAGCTAATTGACGGGTATCACCTAAAGGCAAGCGCGCCATCGCTCTAACCTGCTGCTCAAATTGGCTGCTAACACAAGCATCCATGGTGTAGTGGCCAGAGTTATGGGGACGTGGAGCGATCTCATTGGCAATGATGTCGCCATTCTTTAATACGAAGAACTCAACGCAAAGCACGCCAACATAATCAATCTTCCGAATGAGCGCTTTAGCCGCTTCAACAATCTTTTTCTCTTGTCCAGGATTGAGTGAGGGCGCTGGCACAGTCGATGTATGCAAAATACCATCGCGATGAATATTTTGGGAGACTGGATAAGCCACTACCGCATCGTCATAGCCACGCACAACCAATGCGGAAACCTCAAAATCCAAATCCATCCGTTTTTCTAATACACAAGGCACTTTACCAAAATCAGCCCAAGCCACTGGCAAATCAGCAGCTGTATAAACAGTAATCTGTCCCTTACCATCATAACCCATGCGCGCAGTCTTCAATATTCCAGGAAATAAATCAGCCGGAATGTGCGCGATATCGGCATCATGCTCAATCACAAAGTTTGGCGCAGGACCAATATTGGTTTCTGATTTCCAGGTAGAGAGGAAATTTTTCTCGGCGACGCGGTTCTGCGCCAGGGAGACACAGCTACTGCGCGGCGCCACAAATACACCTAAAGCCTCTAACTCATCAAGCGCTTGAGCTGGCACGTTTTCAAACTCAGTACTTACTGAGTCACAAAGCGCAGCCATTGCTTTTAGGGCGGCAGAGTCTGTGTATTCGGCTTGAATAAATTTTTCCGCGATAGAACCTGCAGGACTGTCAGAACCGGGATCAAGTACGCAAACCTTGTAGCCCATTGCTTGAGCAGCTTGCGTAAACATCCGACCCAACTGACCACCACCTAATATTCCTAAATATGAACCCGGCAAAATGGGTTCCATACGCTCTGCCATGTAATTAATATCCCGGCAAATTCATTGAACGCGCGGTATCAGACTGCTTCGCACGGAACTCTTCTAATCTTTTGCCCAGCTCCACATCATGCAAAGCCAAACCAGCGATAACATGCAAAGCGGCATTGGCCGCACCAGCTTCACCAATGGCGAATGTAGCCACCGGAATGCCTTTAGGCATTTGCACAATCGAATAGAGCGAGTCTTCACCACGCAAATATTTGCTGGCTACTGGCACACCATAGACTGGAACAATGGTTTTGGATGCAAGCATGCCTGGCAAATGGGCTGCTCCACCTGCCCCAGCGATGATCGCCTGCAAGCCATTAGCTTGCACCTTTTCGGCATACTGAAACATGTCATCTGGCATGCGGTGTGCGGAGAGCACTTTAGCTTCATGAGCAATCCCAAACTGCTCAAGCATTTGAGCGGCGTGTTGCATGGTATCCCAATCTGAATTGGATCCCATCACTATTCCGACAACTGGCTTCTTGCTCATTTACCTCTCCAAATACCTCAATCTTAACTACGCGTTTCTCAGGGACTCCATTATCTCCGAGTTAAGCCTGCAGTGAAACCTCTGCATTAAGCCTTCTCCGTTAACCTAGTTAAGGCTTCACGGTACTTTTCAGCGGTCTTCTCAATCACATCGGCCGGCAATTGCGGCGCAGGCGCTGTTTTAGGCCAGAGCTTGCCATTAACCTGGACTGTTTCCAACCAGTCACGGACAAACTGCTTGTCATAAGAAGGTGGATTTGAGCCGACATAGTAAGTCTCAGCCGGCCAGAAACGAGAGGAGTCGGCGGTCAGAATCTCATCCATCAAGACCAATTGGCCGTTAGCGTCTAACCCAAACTCAAACTTGGTATCCGCGATGATGATGCCGCGAGTAGCGGCGTATTCAGAAGCTTCTTTGTATAAACGAATACTGACTTCTCGAATTTGATTGGCTAATTTTTCACCAATGAGCTCTACTACTTTTTCAAATGAAATATTTTCATCGTGCTGGCCAAATTCTGCTTTAGCTGCTGGAGTAAAAATGGGCTCTGGTGATTTCTGAGCATGCTCTAAACATGCCGGTAATGCAATTCCACAGACCTTGCCGGTTTCTTTGTAATCCTTCCAACCACTTCCCGCCAAATAGCCACGCACTACCGCTTCTACCAAAATTGGCTTCAGACGCTTGGCCACTACCGCGCGACCCTTAACCTGATCCACTTCATCAGCAGCCACTACTGTTGTTGGATCAATACCAGTCAGGTGATTGGGAATGACGGCGGCTAATTTATCAAACCAAAAGTTAGCCATTTGATTAAGGACCACACCCTTTTCAGGTATAGGCTCACCCATCACCACGTCAAACGCGGAAAGGCGATCAGTTGTGATCATTAACAACTTGTCATCATCTAATGCATAAACATCACGCACCTTCCCTTTAGATAACAAAGGCAAGGACTTAATCGAGGTTGTGTATAAAGCGGGCATATTTAAATCACTTCACAATTTGAGTTAATTTGCCGCTCTTATATAGCTCAGCCATCTTCTCTAAAGAAATCGATTTAATTTTGGAGGCTTGGCCAGCGGAACCAAAAGCTTGGAAGCGAGCAATACAAACTTTCTTAGCGGCTTCACGCGCTGGCTTCAAATAATCACGGGGATCAAACTTCGATGGCTTTTCAATAAAGTAACGGCGAATCGCACCAGTCATTGCCAAGCGAATGTCAGTATCAATATTAATTTTACGAACGCCATTCTTAATACCTTCTTGAATCTCTTCAACAGGAACACCGTAAGTCTCTTTCATATCGCCACCGAATTCACGAATCTCAGCTAACAGCTCTTGTGGAACACTGGAAGCGCCATGCATCACTAAATGTGTATTCGGAATACGCGCATGAATTTTTTTAATGCGGTCGATGGCCAAGATATCGCCAGTAGGTTTCTTGCTGAACTTGTATGCGCCATGGCTAGTGCCAATCGCGATTGCCAAGGCATCACACTGGGTTGCCTTCACAAAATCAGCAGCTTGCTCAACATCAGTTAATAACTGCTCACGAGTCATTTTGCCGTCAGCACCATGGCCATCTTCTTTGTCGCCCTGCATGGTTTCTAGTGAACCCAATACACCCAATTCGGCTTCAACAGTAACTCCAATGGAGTGGGAAAACTTCACCACCTCTTTGGAGACATCCACGTTATACTCGTAGCTAGCAACTGTTTTGCCATCAGCCTCTAAAGAACCATCCATCATCACGCTTGTGAAGCCACTCTTAACTGCAGCCATACATACTGCGGGACTTTGACCATGGTCTTGATGCATGACGACTGGAATATGGGGATAAGCTTCAACGGCGGCAGAAATGAGATGACGTAAGAAAGCTTCACCAGCGTATTTACGAGCACCCGCGGAAGCTTGCATGATCACCGGGGAATCCGCTTCATTCGCCGCTTCCATAATCGCAGTCACTTGCTCTAAGTTATTCACGTTAAATGCGGGCAGCCCGTAACCATTTTCAGCAGCGTGATCCAAGAGTTGTCTTAAAGATACTAAAGTCATGATGTTCTCTTAATTAAATAGTAATTTGGTTTATAGATAAATTGGTTGATGTCTCGCGTGACTTACTTGACGTGAATAATCTTGAGAGTATTGGTTTCGCCGGGCTCTCCCATTGGCTCACCAGAAGTCAAAACAACGGTATCGCCTTTTTTGACTGCGCCCATTTTTTTCAAGCAGGCTTCTACCTCTTGCAAAGCGGTATCGCGATCCTTGGTGTAGTCCAAACCAATTGGTGTCACATTGCGATAGGTGCTGAGTGCACGCTGAGTAGCTATTTTCGATGTCAGCGCGAAAATCGGCACATGAATATTATGACGACTCATCCAAATAGCAGTTGAGCCCGAATCCGTTAAAGCCGCAATCGCATTGGCATTCAAATGATGAGCCGTAAAGAGGACGCCGAGCGCAATCGTTTGATCAATTCGGGTAAAAGTCTGATCCAAGAAATCAGTATCGAATTTCAAAAGATCGGATTTCTCAGCTTCCACACAAATTTCCGCCATGGCCTTGATTGTTTGCACTGGATACATCCCTGCGGCAGACTCAGCAGAAAGCATCACGGCATCAGTACCATCTAACACTGCATTGGCCACGTCACTTACTTCAGCACGTGTAGGTACTGGCGCATTGATCATGGACTCCATCATCTGCGTAGCGGTAATCGTAAATTTATCCGCCTCATGCGCCCAAGCAATCATGCGTTTCTGTAGCGCTGGCACTGCGGCATTGCCCACTTCAATTGCCAGATCACCGCGGGCAACCATAATGCCGTCGCTCTCAGCAATGATGCTTTTAAGCGCTTCTGGTTCAATCGCTTCCGCACGCTCTACCTTAGCAATAGTTCTGACTTTGCCAACGCCATGCTTGGCGCTAGCGGCATCGGCCAGCTTGCGGGCATAGGCCATATCGGCGCCATCCCTCGGAAAGCTGATTGCCAAGAAATCCACACCCATGGCAATCGCCGCATCTAAATCAGTAATATCTTTTTCAGTTAACGCAGGAGCGGTTAAACCACCGCCAGCACGATTGATACCCTTGTTATTCGAGAGCGGTCCGCCTTGCTCAACAATCGTAAAAATTTCTCCGCCTTTAACGCCTTCAACCGTCAAAACAACTAAGCCGTCATTCAGCAAAAGACGATCACCCGGCTTTACATCACCCGGCAACTCTTTGTAATCAAGACCCACTTTGGTTTGGTCGCCCAATTCACAAGCGATGTCCAAAGTAAATTTATCGCCCTCTTTGAGCAAAATTTTGTTTTCTACAAATTTACCAACGCGAATTTTTGGACCCTGTAAGTCAGCCATGATGCCCACTTCTTTACCTACTTCGGCAGAAATGGCGCGCACTAAGTCATGGCGCGCTTTATGGTCAGCTACAGTTCCATGAGAGAAATTCATGCGTACTACATCGACGCCAGCACGAATCATGTCACGCAAAACTTCGAGCTTTTCAGACGCAGGCCCTAGGGTTGCAATGATCTTTGTCGCTCTCAACATATTTAGTCTTTCGCTCTTTCGGCAAGTACTGCAAAGGCTGGCAAAGCTTTGCCTTCTAAAAACTCTAAGAAGGCGCCACCACCAGTAGAGATGTACTCCACTTGATTCTCAATGCCATATTTCGCGATTGCTGCCAAAGTATCACCACCGCCAGCAATCGAGAAAGCAGGTGAGTGCGCAATGGCTGCAGCCAACATTTTGGTGCCACCACCAAACTGATCGATTTCAAACACCCCCAGCGGTCCATTCCAAACAATGGTGCCAGCGTGAGCGAGCATGATGGATAAACGCGCGGCAGTCTTTGGACCAATATCTAAGATCATGTCGTCTTCCGCCACTTGATCCGAGGGTACACGGTTTGCACGGGCCAAGGGAGACAATTCATTCGCAACAACAACATCTTCCGGAATAGGGACATGAGCGCCACGCTTTTCCATGATGTCCATAATTTCTCTGGATTCATCAACTAAATCCGGCTCTGCAAGTGACTTGCCAATAGGCAAGCCTTTAGCCAACATAAAGGTATTAGCGATGCCGCCACCAACAATCAGCTCATCTACTTTTTCTGACAAAGCCTTCAGAATAGTGAGCTTCGAAGAAACTTTAGACCCCGCTACGATGGCCACCAAAGGACGCTTAGGGCTTGCCAATGCGCGACTGAGTGCATCCAATTCAGCAGCCATCAAAGGGCCAGCACAAGCTACGGGAGCGAACTTTGCAACGCCATGAGTAGTTGCTTCGGCGCGATGCGCAGTGCCAAATGCGTCGTTGACATAGACATCACACAAGGCAGCAATCTTTTTTGCCAACCCATCGTTATTCTTTTTTTCGCCCACATTTAAGCGACAGTTTTCCAGTAACACTACCTCGCCAGGATTAACCTCAAATCCGCCATCAACCCAATCGCTAATTAAAGGCACTTTACGATTGAGCAAACTAGCAATGCGATCGGCAACCGGAGCCAAACTATCTTCAGGTTTAAATTCACCTTCTGTTGGGCGTCCTAAGTGCGAAGTCACCATCACGGCTGCTCCAGCATCCAAACACATTTGTACCGCCGGCATGGATGCCCGAATTCGAGTGTCTTCAGTAATCTTTCCAGATTCATCCTGAGGGACATTCAGGTCAGCGCGGATTAAAACCCGATTACCCTTTAATTGGCCTGATTGAGCTAATTCGCTTAAACGCTTAACTTTAAATAAGGATGCCGGCATGAGTCTGGGTAAATAAGATGGTTTATGGGGAATGCTCCATTCTAAAGGCTCCGACCTACCTACCCCCAAGGATTCAAGCCGACAGACCGCCCAGCCTGCTCTACAATAAAAGCACTGCAATGCATTCTGAGCCGAAAGACCAAAAACGACCGGCCAAATGCCTTGCTTAAACCGTTTTTGCAGCTAATGAATAGGCACAAAAGGTAAAAAAAATGTCGATGTCCGACCGCGATGGCTTTATTTGGACTGATGGGAAGCTAAGCCCTTGGCGTGAGGCTAATGTTCATGTGTTGACACATAGCCTGCACTACGGAATGGGCGTATTTGAGGGCATCCGAGCCTATAAAACCCCCAAAGGAACAGCCATTTTCCGCCTTCCGGAGCACGTAAAACGCCTATTTAATGGCATCAAAATATTCCAAATGAATATGCCCTACAGCCAGGAAGAGGTTACCAAAGGCATTATTGACGTGGTTAACAGCAATAAGCTAGAAGCTTGCTATATCCGTCCAATTATCTTTATCGGTTCCCAAAATCTGGGAATTTCGCCTAAAGGCAATAGTATTCATACCGCGATCGCCGCCTTGGAATGGGGCGCCTATTTGGGTGAAGATGGCATTAACAAGGGTATTCGGGTCAAAACATCCTCTTTTACCCGCCATTTTGTTAATTCATCCCTGGTGCGTGCCAAAGCTTCCGGCTACTACATCAACTCCATCTTGGCCAATCAAGAAGTCACCGCTAATGGATACGACGAAGCCTTATTACTAGATACCGAAGGTTATGTTTCCGAAGGTTCTGGCGAAAACCTCTTCATGGTTCGTAACGGCATTGTGTACACACCAGACTTGGCCTCTTGCTTGGATGGCATCACCCGTGATTCCGTGATGCAAATTGCCAAAGACCTTGGTTATGAAGTTCGCGAAAAACGTATCACTCGTGACGAAGTGTATTCAGCTGATGAAGCATTCTTCACTGGTACCGCTGCTGAAGTTACTCCAATTCGTGAATTGGATGACCGCACCATTGGTGATGGTAAGCGTGGTCCGATCACTGAAAAAATTCAGGAGACGTATTTCGACGCGGTATACGGCAGAAATGATAAATACAAATCTTGGCTCACTTACGTTAAATAATTGCAGGAATTAGGAAATAGCATATGACTCAAGCTCAAGTGGTAATGGTGGATGGCAAAGATTTACCATTGCATTGCCCCACCAATAAAACACCAACCTGGAGCTCGCATCCACGCGTCTTCCTAGATATCACTGAAACCGGCGAAGCGAAGTGTCCCTACTGTGGCACAGAGTACAAGCTCATTCCCGGCACTGAGCCGCACGGTCACTAAGTCTTATCAGCACCTCTTCATGAGGTGCTGAGTCGGAATACATCACATGCACAGTATTCTGATCATCGCCCCCAACTGGATTGGGGATGGCGTGATGACCCAGCCTCTACTGGCAAGTCTCAAATCCCAATATCCAGATTCAAAAATTGATGTACTTGCTAGCACTTGGGTTGCCCCTATCTATCGTGCTTGCCCTGAAGTGCATGAAGTCATTGAAGCCAAGTTTAAGCACAAGCAATTGCAGTTGGGCTTACGCAAACAGTTAGCCAAAGAACTTGCGACAAGAAAATATGAAGCCTGTTTTGTATTGCCCAATAGCTTTAAATCAGCGCTAATTCCTTGGCTTGCCAACATCCCTTTTCGAGTGGGCTATCGCGGCGAATTCCGTTTTGGTTTAATTAATGTCGCCCTAGACAATCCAAGCAAAGTGAATCGCCCACCCATGGTCGAGCACTATCTTCAATTAAACGGGCTTTTGGATGGCGAACCAACTGGATTAGTAAACACCACTCCGACACCAAAGTTAAATGTATCAGCTGCAGCCAATCACTCGGTGCAAGCAAAACTACAAAACACCCGCATCACCGCTTCGGATATTTATGTCCTGTGTCCAGGCGCCGAATATGGGCAAACCAAACGCTGGCCCACTCGTCATTTTGCAGAATTAGCCCTGAACATCATTGCCAGCGAGCCAAGTGCGCAGGTCATTCTCGTGGGAGGCAAGGGCGATCATGCGCTTGCCCAGGAGATATACACCCAAACCAAGCAAAATCAGCGAATGCATAACTGGTGTGGCGATACCTCGCTTGACGAAGCAATCGCCCTCATCAGCCAAGCCAAGGCAGTCATCAGCAACGACTCCGGCTTGATGCATATTGCGGCAGCCCTCAAAACTCCTCAAGTCGCCATTTTTGGATCGAGCGATCCAGCCCATACTCCGCCTTTTTCCGATAAGGCCAAGGTGATCTGGCTTAATCTGGCTTGCAGTCCATGTCATAAAAGAGAATGTCCTTTAGGGCATTTGCAGTGCTTAAACGATATTTTGCCGGCGCAGGTATTCGCTACGCTGAATTCATTGAAGCCCTAACTCAGGAAAAGTAAGCGATGCCTAAACTTGCCATACTCTTTCATAGCGCCGATGATGTCGTAGAGGCTTGGCGAGACGCACTTAGCCAGCGCGACGTTCAAAGCGTTTTAGACATTTGGCTGGACGATGATTCCATTATATGCGTTTTGCCGGAAGGCATCGCCTGACTGGTCATGCGGAAATTCGCGAAGGCTTAGAAAGATTGCTCGCAAAACAACCCTTATTTTTAGAGCCAATTGCTTGTATTAGTCACTCTGTTTTAGGTGCCACAATGTATGACACTACTGAAGCAGTGCACCTATGGGTATATCAAGTAGAAGCAGGATTTTTTCTCAATATCACGCTCGTACTGCTACAAGATAGTCAGGGTTGGCGCATCGCGCACTTGCACGCCAGCCACTCGACTGACGCAACTTTCGACCCCCCATCAGCGCCACACAGCTTGCACTAAAGACTATGGATGATCAAGTACTGCTGTCACTGATGAAGTGACCCAACGTGCCTAATTGCTTTGGTTGGCTTGCCTTAGATCGCCGTGGCCAATGGCGAATGCGCGATGAATTTACTCAACAGAATCATCTTCCCGGACAAGTAATTCAACATATAGCACTTAATCACTTTATCGCCCGCAACTATGCATGCGATGAACTCGGTAGATGCTTTTTTCAAAATGGTCCGCAGCGTGTTTTTATTACCCTTGACGCCACACCATGGGTATCCCGGATCATTCCAAGCGAAGAAGGCTCTCAACTACTTACTCAATGCGACAACGCTCTTGATCCAGATTCAGCCTGAAGCGATGAAAACGGCAATATTTATATTGTTGGAAAAGTAAGTCAAACGATTTATGAAAGCAAGAGCGATAAGCGAGATCAATTTATCAAAAGAGATTCACAAACAATCGCTCTTTTGCACGATCATGATCTAGATCATTTCTCTGCATTAGCCAAACTACGTGAAGACGCTTGTAGTTTTTCTGGATCCTGGATTTGGCAAGGAAAACAACTTCCTCTTGACCCCATACACTCCAGCGAATTGGCTAGCCGCTTTAACTACATAGCAAAACCACAGCCTTAGCCTGGCATCTGCTTGCCTTGTTCCTTGAGCTCATCTTGATATTGCCTTTGCATTTCTCGCAAACGCGCGTCAATACTAGATCCTTGATAAAAATCAGCACCACCAGCTGAGCGTGCAATGCGAAGTTGCTCAATCGCCGAAGGCCATGCTCCTTCCAGAGCATATTTTTCGCCAAGCGCATAGTGACGCATTGGGACATTGCCAGCCTGATCGTAGGACGTAGAGAGTAAATTCCACCATACTATTTCGCTAGGCTGCGCTCTTGTGCGCGCTTTTAACCAATTGATAGCGTCGTTGGTGCGACCGAGTTTGAGTTCAGCATTAATCATTGCTGCCCCTGCCGCATAAGAGTGAGGAAAGGCTCGTAAAGTAGTCTGGGCTATTTGCAACGCTTCATCACCCCTACCTTTAGCCAGCGCCAACTCAGAAGCGGTGACGTCTAAAGAAAGGCTCTGCCTTTGAATGGGGGATCCTGGAGCGCTAGCCTTCTGAGCCAAATTGCGCGCCTGCTGTAAATCCGCTTCCGCCTGATCAATTTTTCCCTGGCGTTGCGCTACTAAAGCTAAGCCATAAAAACCTTCTAACTGTTTGCCAATTGGCTGCTGCTTACTCAAGCTATCAAAAGTATTCTTGAGGTCATACATACCGCTAGATGTGCCTGCCTGCTCCATACGAGCCCGGGCTTTAATGAAATAAAACTCGACTGAAGTTAGCACATTACGCGATGCAACCGTACGCGCCCGATCTTGCATGTCGGCAATTCGATCAGTTGTTAAGGGATGGGTACGCACATAACTGGGGACACCCTGATCCATAATTCCAGTCGCTTTTTGCAAGCGCTGGAAAAATCCTGGAGCGCCATTCACATCGTAGCCGCTAGCATCCAATATCTGAAAGCCAATACGATCGGCCTCACGCTCAGCATCTCTTGAATAGGAGAGTTGATTATTAATAGCCGCCGCTTGACCACCCTGCATGAGGCCAGCTGCGACCTGAGGATTGCGGGATGCGGCTAAAGCACCCAACACCATACCAGCTAACGCAATCATCATATTGGTAGTGTGCTTGTCCATTTGGCGAGCGAGATAACGCTGGAATACGTGGCCTGTTTCATGCCCCATAACTGAAGCAACTTCTGAATCCGATTCAGCGCTCACAATCAGCCCTGTATGAAAACCGATGAAGCCTCCAGGCAATGCGAACGCATTAATACTGCTGTCTTTAACGGCAAACACTTCGAAGTTATAGGCACCACTACCCTGTTCATTAGCCCCGCCTAATTGCAGTGTCTTTGCGGCCTGTAATAAACGACGCTCCATCTGATTTAAAAAATCGTAAATGGGTAAATCATTCGAATAATCAACATCAGGACGAATCTGACGCATGATCATCTCGCCATACTTGCGCTCGTCAACCCGACTCAGAGCATCGCCCCCTGGATCGCCCATATCAGGCAAAACGATGGTTGGCTGACTACGCATAGTGTTACGAGTTGGAGCATTGGCCGGACGCGCATCGGGCGCTTGCATTGCCCTGCCAATATTCTGAATGGCAGCTGAATTACCCTCCACAGAAACATCTCCAGCAGGAGCGGCGTACACGGGAGATCCAGAGCAAGCAAGGCCCAACATCAGCTGAACAGCCAAGGTGCGGCGCAAAAAAGAGGTTTTTGGAACTGACTTTATGTATTGCATCTCTATATGGTAAAACTTATCCCACGAACAAACTAACTCATTTTGATGCCAGCGGGCAAGCCCACATGGTAAATGTTGGCGATAAACCAAACACCCATCGCATTGCCATCGCTACCGGCAAGATCACCATGCTACCTGAGACTTTTCAGATGGTGTCGGTTGGCTCCCATAAAAAAGGGGATGTTCTCGGAATTGCCAGAATTACCGGTATTCAAGCATCCAAGAGAACGGCAGACCTTATCCCACTTTGCCACCCCCTAGCCCTTACTCACGTTAGCCTTGAATTTGCCACCAATCCCAAAAAAAGCAGCATTACTTGTCAAGCAAGAGCGGATAGTGGAAGGCCAGCAACGCTTCGTAACTGAATTACCTCGGCTTTAAAAACTGCACATAAGCGGTCGCCACTTCTTTTGCTTCTTCAAGCATGAGTAAATGACCTGCTTTTTCTACAATGTAGTGACGGTTTTTTTAGGATATTTTTGTTGCAACTTCCGTATATCCTCGACTTCAAAAATGCTATCCTCTCTTCCCAACATGATGAGTGCCGGAATCGGTGAACAGGAATTTATTTCAATCTCATTCATATACAAGTTAACGATGTCCCACACTTGCTGATAGTGACGATTAGCCTTTTGATAGTCGGCAATTAACCCCTGTTGGACGGCCTCTGACAAAACTGGCGGCTTATAAAACAATAACTGCATTTCTAGATTTAACTGATCGACCGAGATAGGGATGAACGGGTTTATACCCTGATAGAGTGCGCTCTTGACCTGGGTACTCCAATCACCAACCACTAGAGGTGCCCCGATAAATGCAAGCGAGCGCACCTGAGAACGATGCATTCGAGCATATATACTCGCAATAGCGCCTGCCATCGAGCTTCCAGCTAGGTCTAATTTTTGAATATGCAAAGCATTTGTAAATTGATGCAGTATTCCAGCTTGATTTTCTAATTTGTAATCAACGATTGGAAAATGCGTACTCTTTCCATATCCCGGCAAATCAGGAGCAATCACGATAGCCGGCTGCAGATAGTTGACATGCAAGCTCTGACCATTGCTCTTTCTGCGCAAAAAGACCATGCAATAAAAGAATAGGTGCGCCATTACCCGCCTGTAGATATTCAATCGTGCCACCGCCAACTGGAGCCGTCTTTACTTCAATATTGCATGCGCTTAAAGCAAGCTCAGCGCTCCAGCTAAAGCCCAATAACAATATAAGTAAAGCGGCCAGGCAATACTTCAGAAATATCTTTTTCATAAGTTCTACTATACAAAAGCGGCCCTGGGGCGGGTAGTGGATTATTTTCCTATCCTACATTCTGAAGGCAACAACTGAGAAATCAAATTCGTTTCCGTGGATCTGCAAGACCATCGACCAGCCCATGTGGAACCTTCAGACTTTGATAGGTCTAGTGGCTTGGGAACGTTGGCATCAGGCTCATTTGTTGGGACTAGATGCAAGGTGTTCTTGCCATCTGGGGCGACACTCATTTGATAATCAATCGCGATAGCTACCGAGGGTGTAATTTCAATTAGCTTGACGCTGCGAGTAGGTGTAAACGTAAAAGATCCATGGGTTGCATCATCCATCGGCACCGTTCCCCTGCTGGCAAATGCCTCGGTTACTGTCAGCTTAGCGCTAGAGGATAAATTCATGCCATCTACTACACGACTTCGCGCAATATAGTCTTGATATTGCGGTACCGCTATAGCAACCAAAATACCAATGATGGCCACGACAAACATCACTTCAATCAAGGTAAATCCCGCATCTTGATTTTGCTCTCCGCTTTGAATGTCTTTGATCAGATTCTGCATCCTCTCAACCTCCTCGTGAAATGCCTCATGATTCAAGTTCAGCAGAGCACACGCAAGGAAGTGGAACACAAAAAAGCCGGCTTTGACTGCCGGCTTATCTGATTTAATGCGGAGAAATTATGCCGCTTCTTTCTTTTGCTGTTTCTTTTTAAGATATGTACCAACCAGAAGCACAATGGCGACTCCAATACCCTCAAAGATCATGTGCGCATCTTCCAGCGCGGCCTGTACTGGCTCTTTAATTGCAGGATCTTCCACCAACATTCCGCCTGCAAGCAAGCCTAACAAACCAGCACCGAGAGTGATGATGATAGGGAAGCGATCCATTGCCTTCAAAAGCATGGCGCTACCGAAAATAATCAATGGAATAGATAAACCCAAGCCAATGATCAACAATACCAAGCGAGTTTCTTCTGGACCCTTTTGAGCTGCCGCTGCCACAGCCAAAACGTTGTCCAAACTCATCACCAAATCGGCTACCAAGATAGTGCGAATCGCACCCAAAATATTTGGGTGAGCATGCATACCCTCTTCTTCGCCACTATCCGCCAAAAGCTGAATGCCGATATAGAGAAGCAAAATAGCACCAATAATCTTGAGATACGGCAGGGTTAATAGCTGAACCGCGGTGATCGTGAGAACTACGCGCAAGATAATCGCTGCAGCACTACCCCAAAAGATCGCTTTCTTTTGTTGGGCTGGCGGCAAATTGCGTGACGCAAGCGCAATCACTACGGCGTTATCGCCTGATAACAGAATATTGGCTACGATAATTGATAAAAGAGCAGCCCAAAATGCTGGCCCTGAAAATACTAAAAAATCCATGATGTCTCCTACGTTTTTGATGTTTTATTTTTGACTGCTAGATACCGCAAAAAGGATGCTGTTTTATCATCGTCCTTTTCCCTGCCACTAATTACAACATGGCTTTCAATAAAGCAGCCATTTCTGATGGGTTCTTTGTTACCTTAAAGCCACACTCTTCCATAACGGCAAGCTTGGCATCCGCAGTATCAGCACCACCAGAAATCAATGCGCCTGCGTGACCCATACGTTTGCCTGGAGGGGCTGTTACGCCAGCAATAAAGCCAACAACTGGCTTCTTCATATTGTCTTTGCACCACCGAGCCGCTTCAGCCTCGTCTGGACCACCGATTTCACCGATCATGATCACTGCATCAGTGTCTGGATCTTCGTTGAACATTCTCATGATGTCGATATGCTTCAAACCATTGATTGGATCACCACCGATACCTACCGCTGTGGACTGACCCAATCCAATCGCAGTCAATTGACCCACTGCTTCATAAGTCAAAGTACCGGAACGGCTAACTACGCCAATACGACCCTTCTTATGAATGTGGCCAGGCATGATGCCAATCTTGATTTCGTCAGGAGTAATAATGCCTGGGCAGTTAGGACCAAGCAATAAAGTCTTCTTGCCGCCAGCCGCTTCTTTCGCATACATCTTGTTGCGCACTTCAAGCATGTCGCGCACTGGAATGCCTTCAGTAATACAGATAACGAAGTCGAGATCAGCTTCAACCGCTTCCCAAATCGCAGCAGCAGCACCTGGAGGCGGAACATAAATAACAGAAGTAGTAGCGCCAGTTTGCTGAGCAGCCTCTTTAACAGTCGCATAAATTGGAATGTTAAAAATAGACTCGCCTGCTTTTTTAGGATTTACACCGGCAACAAAACAGTTTTTACCGTTTGCGTATTCCTGACATTTTTCAGTATGGAACTGACCGGTCTTACCAGTAATACCTTGTGTAATGACTTTGGTGTTTTTATTAATCAAAATAGACATATTGAAATTCCTGGATTATTGGTTTTTGGCAATAGCGGCAACTACCTTAGTAGCGGCTTCAGCCATTGAATCGGCGCTAATAATTGGCAAACCAGAGTCAGCAAGAATCTTCTTGCCTAGCTCTTCGTTTGTACCCTTCATACGCACAACCAAAGGTACTGTGAGGTTGACTACTTTACATGCAGTAACAACACCGTCAGCAATCACATCACAACGCATAATGCCGCCGAAAATATTTACCAAAATCGCTTCAACGCTCTTGTTTTTCAACATGATCTTGAATGCTTCGGTTACTTTTTCCGCTGTAGCACCGCCGCCAACGTCCAAGAAGTTTGCTGGCTCTCCGCCGAACAACTTAATGGTGTCCATGGTGGCCATCGCCAAGCCTGCGCCATTCACTAAACAGCCGATATTGCCTTCGAGAGAAATGTAAGCAAGGTCAAATTTAGAAGCTTCGATTTCAGCAGCATCTTCTTCATCGATATCACGATAAGCAACGATTTCTGGATGACGGAATAATGCGTTAGAATCAAAGTTGAACTTAGCGTCCAATGCCTTGATCTTGTCATTGCCTTCAAGAATCAATGGGTTGATTTCAACCAATGAAGCATCGGTATCCCAGTAAGTCTTGTACAAGTTTTTGAATACATCACGCGCCATTGGAATAGACGCCTCAGGAACGCCAATACCTTTAGCAACACTGTCGCAATCCGCATCTGTCAAACCAACCAATGGATCAACAAATACCTTGATAATTTTTGCTGGATGAGTTTCAGCCACTGCCTCAATATCCATGCCGCCTTCGCTTGAAGCCATGATCACATTCTTTTGTGTGCCACGGTCTGTAACGATACTGAAGTAGTACTCTTTTTTAATATCAGCGCCATCTTCGATGAGAAGGCGATTGACTTTTTGCCCTTCTGGTCCAGTTTGATGCGTCTTGAGCTGCATGCCCAAAATTTCAGAAGCGTATTTCTTCACTTCATCCATGCTTTTAGCCAATTTCACGCCGCCGCTTTTACCGCGACCACCTGCATGAATCTGCGCCTTTACAACCCAAACTGGGCCACCCAATTTCTCAGCAGCTTTCACTGCCTCATCAACACTAAATGCGGGAATGCCGTTAGGAACAGGCACATTGAATTGGCGAAGAAGTTCTTTGCCTTGGTACTCGTGAATTTTCATAATTACTCCGAAACGGTATCTTTTTTAGCAAGCGATGAGGATTAGTCAAACCGATGTCGCCACAATCTCATACTTACTCTAGAACTGGCTAAATATGCCAAATTTGAATAAATGCGAACGGCTTGACCGACTCCGTAAGTCTATCATGCTGCAACGCCGCAAATAAGGTTTTCCGATCCGTAATTGCCCTAATCGGAGGTTTGGCCGCCAATGACTTTGGCGACAACATCAGACCCAAATCCTTTGGAAGCCAGGAATCGATATTGACGCGCTCGCTCCTTCTGCTCTGTGGCGCGTTGGCCATATTTGCGCGCCCAAAGATCATAGACACGCTGAAATTCGGTCTCTTTGAGATCTCCGAGTAACTTAGCCGACTGATTGGAATCCACTCCTGCCCTATCGAGCTCGTCGGCAATCTTGCGCATCCCGTAGCGCTCACTACGACGACGCACCAAGGCTTCCGCAAAACGCTCATCCGACAACCAACCCCTGGCCTCAAAGTCATCTAAAACTGCCTCAATCTGAGCATTTCTAGATTCCGGCGTTTGCTCAGCTTGATCGCCACCCAACTTACTCCACCTTGCCTCTGATTCAGCCAGCTTGACTGCCAACCCATTACGACTGTATTCACGTAAAGACAAAAGACGCAAAGCCCGAGCTTTGAGACTCGGGCTTTTTTTGGGTTTCTTATTGCTACTTAATTCTGACATTGAGTGTTCAGCGCGATTATTCGACTTCCTCTTCCTCGCTCAGTACATCAGTGACTACTGCTGAGCCAACCTTAACACCTAATTTCTCACGAATTTTGGCTTCGATGTCCTTAGCAATGGCTGGATTCTCTTTTAAGAACTCGCGCACATTGTCTTTGCCTTGGCCAATGCGATCGCCGTTATAGCTATACCAAGATCCTGACTTTTCTACGAGATCAGCTTCAACTCCCATATCAATGATTTCGCCTTCTCTAGAAATACCAGTGCCATACATGATGTCAAAGATGGCTTCGCGGAATGGAGGAGAAACTTTGTTCTTCACCACTTTCACGCGAGTTTCGTTACCAAAAACCTCATCACCTTTTTTGATGCTACCAATACGGCGAATGTCTAAGCGCATAGAGGCGTAGAACTTCAGAGCATTACCGCCAGTAGTGGTTTCTGGTGAACCAAACATCACACCAATCTTCATGCGAATCTGGTTAATAAAGATCACAGTGGTATTGGTGCGCTTGATTGCGCCAGTCAACTTACGCAAAGCTTGGCTCATCAAACGAGCCTGTAAGCCAGGCAATGAATCACCCATATCGCCCTCGATCTCGGCCTTAGGTACTAAGGCTGCGACAGAGTCAATCACAATTAAATCAATAGAGCCTGAGCGCACGAGTGCGTCAGCAATTTCTAATGCTTGCTCACCAGTGTCTGGTTGAGAGATCAACAGATTATGAACGTCGACACCAAGCTTGCCAGCGTACTGAACATCTAAAGCATGTTCGGCATCAATAAATGCGCAAGTGCCGCCGAGCTTTTGCATCTCTGCAATCGCATGCAATGTGAGTGTTGTTTTACCGGAAGATTCTGGGCCGTAGATTTCAATGACGCGACCACGCGCAAGACCGCCAACCCCAAGAGCGATATCTAATCCGAGTGAACCGCTAGATACCACTTGAATATCTTGACCAATTTCAGCATCGCCCAAGCGCATGATTGAGCCTTTACCAAATTGCTTCTCAATTTGCGCCAGTGCGGCTGTTAATGCTTTTTGCTTGTCTCCACTCATTCCTTCAAATTCTGAAGAGGCTGATTTTCTTTTGTCATCCAAGGCCATTTTTGATTCCCTTTCCGCTATGTACTGGGCTTTTTTCCGAAGTTTTATCTACTCTGTGTAACAACTTAGGATTTACTGTATATAAAAACAGTACTCTTTGCAAGCGACTTTTCAACCGAATTTACGGATTTTTAGCTAGGCCACCCTCAATTAGGGCCAAATCCAATGAAAAAGGCCACTGCTATAGGGGCAGTGGCCTTTGGGTTTGGTGGCGAATCAGGGATTTGAACCCCGGACCTGCGGATTATGATTCCGTCGCTCTAACCAGCTGAGCTAATTCGCCGAACTCATTATTTTATCGTAATTTAGCCTTGAGAGCCATTTCGAGCCGCCTAGATTCTTCTTCCCCTGAAAAACGGTGTTTTTGCGGCAAATCCACGGTACACATCTTATGTACAGAAATTGTCGTTTTAAACGACATCAGCATTTGAGTCGGGTGAAAGCAAACGCCATCCAATCCAAGTCTAAAAGCAATGCTACTTAACTATTAATTTTGGATCTTAATGGCTATATTCAATAACTCCGCTAGATGCGTTACTTTTCGCCCCGTCTCCTGCTCAATTTGTTCTCTACAACTAAAACCATTAGTCAAAATAATGGTTTCTTGATCTGCAAAACGTACCGCTGGCAATAAGACCAATTCACCAGCCGCCTTGGAAATCTCAATATGCTCTGGATTACAGCCAAAAGAACCGGCCATGCCACAGCAACCGCTATCAATATAATTCGCTTGAACTCCAAGCTCTGCTAATAGTGCAACATCGCCCTTAGTTCCAAAAAAAGATTTTTGATGACAATGTCCATGCACTAATACATTGGCATTTAATTTTGGCGGCTTATAACCCTGCTCATGCAAAAAATCGCCTAACAAGTAGGCGCTTGATGCCAAGGGCTGTGCTCGCGGATCATTTGGAAAGAAGAGCTCATCTTTAAAAAAATACAGCCGGGCTCTAAGCCGACCACTGCTATTGGAGAATCATCCCCCGTTTTGATTTGATCGCCAATAACATCCAAAATCTTTTGTAGATTTTGTTTTGCCAGATCCAAGCAGCCATAGTCATAAACATAAAGAGGTCGTCCACAGCACAAGGGCTCTTTAGGTAAAATTGTCTCAAACCCCGCATGAGCAAGTACCTCTACGGCAGCATGAGCGACCTCTGGATGGAAATGCTCGCAGAAGGTATCAACCCAAAGCATGACTTTCTTCTGCCCTACTTTTTTCGGTTGAGATTTTACAAATTGCTTTCTAAACGTTTCATCAGCAAAGGCAGACAGACTGCGCTCTTGCGCCACGCCTCCAACCCACTTGGCAACACTGGATAAAACTGGGGTTTGCATAACACCATGAATCAGCCAAGCAAATTTACTGGCTAGTGGAGCACAATCCCCAATACGCCCCATCGTCAATGCTTGACGCGGCCTACGATTCTGTTCGTGATAGTGCGATGAAAACTCTGCCTTATATGAGGCCATATCTACGTGGGCAGGACAATCGCTCTTGCACCCCTTGCAAGCCAAGCAGGTATCTAACGCCTCTTTTAACTCCTCGCTATCCCAGCCATCCCCAATGACTTCGCCTTGAATCATCTCCCAAAAGGAGTCTTGAACGGCCACGGGTAGAGAACCACTCTTCTTTGGTAGCGCGGTAGCTTGGACACATCGTGCCCGCTTTTTCGCTACGACACTTACCCATACCTACACAACGCTCTACTGCTCTTTGGAAACCATTACCTTCTTGGCTTAAGAAATTCAAACGGGTATTCATATTGACTACCTTGTACTCTGGACCCATACGCAGGTTTTCATCGACACGATAGGGATTCATTGCTTTTCCAGGATTGAGTCTATTTTCTGGATCCCAAATGCGCTTGAACTCACGCATAGCTTCCATTAGCTCTTCGCCAAACATAATCGGCAAAAATTCTGCCATTGCTTGACCGTCACCGTGCTCACCAGTCAATGAGCCACTATACTAAGCAACCAATATTGATGCGTCACGGATAAAAGATCTAAATTTAGCAATGCCTTCGGCAGTACGTAAATTAAAAGTAATCCGCGTATGTACGCAACCATCCCCAAAGTGGCCATAAAGAGAAGTCTCATAGCCATAAGAATCAATTAGAGCTTGGAAGGCTCGTAAGTAATCGCCTAGACGTGATGGATCAACTGCAGCATCTTCCCATCCAACTACGGGATCAGGAGCGTTTGGATCAATTGATAAATGTGTAGCAGATACCCCATTCTCAGGAATGGACCAAATACGTTTTTGCATTAGAGGATCTGGCACAACCCAGGTCGATGGCTTGGGACCCTTTGACCTAGCCTTAAAGCATTATTCAGCCTTTTGCGCCTGGGCTATTGCGCCTTCTAGCATATCGTCGCCAAACTCTACGACAACCCAAGCATTACCAGCTGGCAATAAATCAATTTCTGCTTTTGCTAAGTTTCTTGCTTGCAAACCCCGAATGCTTTTGTAATCAAGACCTTCAATCGCCAGGGGATTAAATGATTGATACTCTGGTACAGCATCACCAGTAACATAAATGTCTTCACACCCTAAAGCCAACACAACCCGTTTTGCAGGACTCTTTACCAGTCGCATCTTTGCAGATAAGGTGAGCGCACAGGTACCTTCGGTACCGACCAATGCCCGAGCAACATTAAATCCATTTTCTGGCAACAACTGATCCAGGTTGTACTCAGAAACTCTTCGCTTGATATTAGGAAAGCGGGTGCGAATTAAACCAGCATAACGATTACGCAAACTCAATAGATCTTTGTAGATCGGCCCTTTTCTACCGCCAGCAGTAATGATTTCTTCTAGCGCTTGATCGGATGTTGGGCCGACCCAAAAACGCTCGCCGTCATAAGTCAGAATTTCCAGCGCCTCAGTATTCTCAAGTGTCTTTCCTGCCGTCACAGAATGAGCGCCACAAGAATTATTACCAACCATGCCACCCGGTGTGCAACGGCTATGTGTAGATGGGTCTGGTGCAAATGTCAAACCATGCACTTCTGCAGCATCTCTGAGTGAATCACAAACTACGCCAGGCTCTACTACAGCATGACCCGCCTTAGGATCTAAAGAAAGAATGTGATTGCAATACTTGGAAATATCAAACACCACGGGGTGGTTAACGGTTTGACCATTCATTGAAGTGCCAGCACCGCGCATGAGCATTGCCGCTTGATTGCGCTGGCAAATTTCTACGCCCTTTACTCACTCTTCGATATTGCGCGGTGTAACTACGCCAATTGGGATCTGACGATAATTCGATGCTTCGGATGCGTATACCGCCTGGTGCGCCACATCAAAATGCACAGAGTCTCTTAAAGCCTCTGTTAATTCAACCTTTAATCGTTCCCACTGTGAAGTGCCACCCATGGCCATTCCTTAAATTTCATACTGCATCTTGTAACTTAAAAACCGCTCAAAGGCGGCGTCAAAATAGGAAAACTATAGCTACACTTGCTGCTTCATAACAAAATATTGGTATTACCAATACTTGCGCGCTTTTTGCTTCAAAGTAGCATCAACCCATACATCATCATATTTTCCCTCGATGATGGATTGAATCATTTTATGCTCGGTAGCTTCTTTTTCTTTACCCAATTTGACCCCAACCATTGAATCAGCAGGCGATAAAGCAATGACTTCATCGCCGCCCACTCCAAGCTATACACCAGAACACTTTTACCCAGAAAAACCTTATACAGTAAGCGGGGCTCATCCCTAAAACA
This sequence comes from Polynucleobacter necessarius, assembly GCF_900095215.1. Lineage (NCBI taxonomy): Bacteria > Pseudomonadati > Pseudomonadota > Betaproteobacteria > Burkholderiales > Burkholderiaceae > Polynucleobacter > Polynucleobacter necessarius. Next base: position 1,439,765 of record NZ_LT606949.1, read on the forward strand.
TCGTTGCGCGCTTATTTAATTGGGAAAGCGCTGACAGCCTCTTCGCGGCCATACAAAACATTAAATTCGATCTTTTTAGCTAGAAAGAGTTTTTTTAAGACTTCATCCTTGTTATCAAAAACAATGGCCGTCTGCTCTGGATAGCGAGAAAAGGGATCACTAGTAACATCCACTGGTACCCCATCAATCTTGATTTGCCTTATAGAACGCTTATAAAACTTGTCAGGACGTATAAAAATGAGGCGTTTTACATATTTGTCCAGCATCAGCTTTTGGCCCTGCTCGTTAGTCTTATAGTAGTGTAGATCAGCTCTTCTTTGCCATTGGTCGTCATATCTCGCTCTTCATCCCATTTGGCGTAAGCTACTGGATTAAGAATCAGTACAAGCAATGTTGCGATAAGCAATCTATAAAAGCGCATGATTTACTCTCTTTGATTTATCGTTTGATCTTGTCAGTCATTTACCCTTATGCGTCTTATATCCATCTCCGCAGGAAACGTGGCTCCGCTACTTGGTAATCACCATCCCAACTACAAATCGGTCACTTCAGCTATCCGCAAGAAAGTAGTAAGCACTTTAGAAAATACCGCTCAAGTTGATATTACAGTCCTTGGCGTCAAGGGTGACGAGCAAGCTGACTTATCTGTTCATGTCGGAATAGAAAAAGCCGTCTATGTTTATACCGCTGAACATTACGCCTTTTGGAATGAACTACTCAGTAGAGAAACCAAAGTGCCAGTTAGCCTGCAACATGGCGCTATCGGCGAAAACCTCACTATCGAGGGCTTAGTGGAAACTGATGTCTTTGTTGGCGACAAATTAATCATTGGTGACCTTGAGTTCGCTGTGGTCAAGCTACGTGAGCCTTGTTTTAAATTCAACGCCGCAGTTGGCCATAAAGGCGCTGGTAAAACGATGCTGCAATCTGGCTTTAGTGGCTGGTATCTGCGTGTTCTAAAAAAACCGGGGTATTGACGGCTGGCGCCGAAATCACTTTCATCCCTGGCGGAAGAGAAGTATCGAGTACCCATCAAAATCAAAAACTCTTAAACAACCGCAATCAAAAAGATTTGTGGGAATAAAAAACCCGACCATTTCTGATCGGGTTTCTGATTTGATGCGAACTAAAACTGCTTAGTCACGTGCGTAGATATCTACGTCTTTGGTTTCACGTACAAACAGTGTACCGATTACCAATGTCATCGCAGCGATGATGATGGGGTACCAGAGACCGTAGTAAATGTTACCGTTTTGCGCAACCAAGGCGAAGGAGATCGTTGGCAACAAGCCACCGAACCAGCTGTTACCAATATGGTATGGCAAGGACATAGAGGTGTAACGAATGCGGGTTGGGAACATCTCAACCAACATCGCGGCATTGGGCCATAAACCATGGTGACCAAGATCACCAAGTACACCAACAAGAGCAATCCAGCAACGTAGTGCACGCCAGCTGGATCAGCCTTAGCTGGGTAACCAGCCGCGTTCAATGCGTCACGAATTTACTTCTTGAACTCAGCATCTTTTGCTGTAGCAGCTGCTGGGTCCATGCCTACTGGTGTGTAGCCAGTGATTTCTGCATCACCGATCTTCACAACAGCCAAACCACACGCAGGGCCAGGAATCGTTCTGTAGCTAGCAGAGTTAGATGCCATCACTTGTTTTGCGATATCGCAAGCACTCATGCACTTCGCCGTACCAGTTGGGTTGACTGGAATGTACATTCATTCACGTCAGCAGTAATAGTTGCTGGTGAAGTTGCCATTGCCTTTTCCAACGCTGGGTTAGCGTAGTGTGTCCAAGCGTTAAACACGGAAACTGTAGTGTTCGGGATGTAAGTAATTACAGCCAATAACAAACCGCCCATGATGATCACTTTACGGCCGATCTTGTCAGACAAGCTACCGAAGATCACGAAGAATGGTGTGCCGATTACCAATGAAGCAGCAATCAACAAGTTTGCAGTCTTAGGATCTACTTTCAACACCTGTGTGCGGTAGAACAAAGCGTAGAACTGACCTGTGTACCAAACCACCGCCTGACCTGCAACCAGACCAAACAATGCCAAGATAACAATCTTCAAGTTCTTCCATTGACCAAATGACTCGGACAAAGGAGCTTTAGATAATTTGCCTTCTTCTTTCATCTTCTTGAAAGCTGGAGACTCATTCATGGACAAACGAATCCATACAGAGATCGCCAACAATGCGATAGAAACGATGAAAGGAACGCGCCAGCCCCAAACATCAAAGTCTGGACCAGTAAATTCACGTGTGAACAAAATCACGAGCAAGGAAAGGAACAAGCCCAAAGTAGCAGTTGTTTGAATCCAAGCTGTGTAAGCACCACGACGACCATGAGGAGCGTGTTCTGCAACATAAGTAGCAGCACCGCCGTACTCGCCATCCAAAGCCAAACCTTGCAGCATACGTAATGCGATCAAGATTACTTGGGCGGCAACGCCGATAGTTGCGTAGTTAGGCAGAATACCCACAATAAAGGTTGCGCCACCCATTAAAAGGATGGTGACCAAGAAAGTGTATTTACGCCAAATCAAATCGCCTAAGCGACCGAATACCAACGCGCCGAATGGGCGCACGATGAAACCAGCAGCAAACGCTAACAAAGCGAAAATGAAGGCAGAGCCTGCATCTAGACCAGAGAAGAATTGCTTAGCAATAATTGCCGCAAGTGAACCGTACAAGTAAAAGTCGTACCACTCAAAAACCGCACCTAAAGAGGAAGCAAAAATAACTTTGCGTTCTTCAGCGGTCATTGGGGCTGCTTTAGTTGATGTTGACATCAGCAGCTCCTAACTATTTTTATTAAATAAAAAACAACGGATCGATTATGCTTTGAAAAAATTCAAAGAAATCAAATAGTTAGGGTAATTCCTCATCAAATAGGATCGGGGTTTTCCCGAGAAATCAGGAAACTACAGGCAATTACACAACAAACATTAGCTTAGCGTCTAATACTTAACCGAGAGTAAGAGACGCTTTGAGCGATATATACATATTTAGAGACAAATAACCATGCAACAAAAATGGGGGATTCGAGGAATGACGGTGGCTCCCCATTCCCTTGCTGCTGAATCAGCGCTAGCGGTACTGCGTGAGGGCGGCAACGCATTAGAGGGCATGATCGCGGCTGCCGCAACCATCGCTGTGGTCTACCCACATATGAATTCCATTGGTGGCGACTCTTTCTGGGTGGTGCACTCTCCTGGTAAGGCCATTGGAGGTATTGATGCTTGTGGCGCTGCTGCAGGCCTAGCCACTAAGCAGTGGTATGCGGAGCGCGGCATTACTAAAGACATTCTTTTTCGCAGCGCAGTTGCGGCCAACACAGTTGCCGGCACGATTTCAGGTTGGGGTGCTGCTCATAAACTTTCTAAGCAAGGCCTTGGCGGAAAGATTCCTCTTGCTCGCCTATTGGCTGATACGATTCATTATGCGGAAGCAGGTGTATCTGTTACCTATAGTCAGTCCAGTCTGACAGCCAAAAAACGTGAGGAGCTCAGTCCCACCTCTGGGTTCGCCAAAACTTTTCTCGTGAATGGCAAAGCGCCAGCTTTAGGGAGCATCTTTAAACAGGAGCGTCTCGCCAAAACCCTGCGACAAATCGCCAGCAAGGGTACGGATGATTATTACCGCGGTGATCTTGCGCAATTGCTAGCAAAAGAATTAACGGATATGGGCAGCCCTCTGCGCTTAGATGACTTACAGCGTCACCATGCAAAACGCATTGACCCTTTGGAGCTTAAACATAGTCTAGGTACGGTCTACAACATGACCCCACCAACACAGGGTGTTGTTTCCCTCATGATTATTGGCATCTTGGATCAATTGAATTTAAAACGCTTTAAGGTCGATAGCACCAAATATGTGCATCAATGTGTTGAAGCAACTAAGCAAGCGTTTCAGATTCGAGATCAGTCTGTGACAGATCCCTCGTAGATGACTAAGAATGCGCAATCTTTTTTGTCGCCTGCATTTTTGAAAAAACTTGCCAAAAATATTGATCCGCATAAAGCGTTGCCGTGGGGTCAAGGCAAAGGGCCGGCTGACACTATCTGGAGGGGTGTAATTGATGGGGATGGCAATTGCGTTGCCTTCATTCAAAGTATTGATCACGAGTTTGGCGCGGGTATTGTTCTCCCAAAATCTGGTGTGAATTGGCAAAACCGAGGCTGCAGTTTTTCTATTGATCCCAACACACTCAATCACCTTGAGCCTTACCGAAAACCATTTCACACACTCAATCCAGCAATGGCTTTATTCAAAGATGGTCGCTCAATGGTGTATGGCACGATGGGTGGCGATGGGCCACCTCAAACACAATGCGCCGTCTTTACCCGCACTGCTACTTATGGCCTCGATCCGCAGGATGCGATTAGTCGTCCGCGCTGGTTGCGCGGTCGCACTGGGGGTCAAAGAAGCGATAGCCTAAAGCTAGAGTCTCGCTTTATCCCTTGGGTAGCGAAGGAATTACATGCCCTAGGCCATGAGATAGAAATGCTCGATGCGTTTGACGCAACTGTGGGACATGCGGGGTGCATCATTCGCGACCCATCTGGCACATTGCGAGGTGGATGGGATCCCCGCAGCGATGGCGCAGTTAGCGCGTTTTAGTAATAAACATTTTGGGCACGCGCAGATCCCAGTAAATAGCGGCTGCGCGTAACCCAAATATTCCAAACATACAAATTACTGAACCCTCGACTACATATTGAGGAAGAAAATTCAGCACTAGAGCATAAGCGCAGCAACCCAGAGTGACGGGAATTGCATAAAGCTCATGTGACATGAGTAAGGTTTTTCTGCCTGCCAGAACATCGCGCAGCAACCCACCGCCTATCGCAGTAACAACGCCCAAGATCACTGGCGCGACAGGTAATCCAAAATCCATATTCCAAGCTTTATCTGCGCCCTGAATCGCAAATAGCGCCGCACCAAAACCATCGATATACAGCATCCAACGATAAATTTGTGGCTGAGTGAAAAATGATTCTGCAAAGAAAGTAAGTGCGCTAGCATCTAAAGCAAGCCAAACATACATTTGATTCTCAGACCAGAAAACGGGGGCTTCCAAAATAATGTCACGAATAGTACCGCCGCCGATAGCGGTAATGAGCCCAAGAACTAAAACACCAAAGAGATCAACGCCACGATCCGCAATCGCAAGTATGCCAGTCACGGCAAAGGCCATAGTCGCGATGATGCCAATCCAAAAATTAATCTCTTCCATAGCAAAGAGTCTAAAGCACTTTGCAAGCGCGCAGACGGAAATATCCTTCCTCAATATACTGTTAGCCACGAGTTCAAATAAGGTGTTGATATGGCCCCCAAGCTTTATAGCGTTTGGCGTAGCTCAGCCGCATTTCGCGTGCGTATTGTCCTCAACCTGGAAGGCATGGATTACGAGACAATCCCAGTGCATCTCAGCAAAAATGGTGGCGAGCAAATGGGTGAGGTATATGGCCATCAAAACCCCAATCGCCTAGTACCCCTATTAGAGATAGGCGAAAAAAGTATTCACCAATCACTCGCGATTATTGAATATCTTAAAGACACGCAAGCAGAGCCTGCACTACTGCCGAAATTGGCTATCGATCGCGCTTGGGTACGCTCTCTCGCCATGGATATCACGAACGACATTCACTCCATTAATAACTTACGCGTACTACGCTATCTCATTAAAAAACTTGACATCAGCAATGAAGCCAAAGATGAGTGGTACCGACATTGGATCCAAGTAGGACTAGAAAGTATTGAAAAACAATTAAGCAAAGATTCCAGAGTCGGAAGATTTGCTTATGGCGATGGGCCAGGTTTGATCGATGTTTGCTTGGTGCCTCAGATATTTAATGCCCTAAGCTCACAGGTTGACGTAGGAAGCTACCCCACCCTAATGCGCATCTTTGATAAGTGCATGAAATTACCCGCCTTCATCGATGCATCCTGGGAAAAACAAATGGATGCGGAAGGTTTAAACCCTACTGCTCCACCACCGAAATAATGAGAGGGTTAATAAAGAACTCACGGTTGTAATGAGTACTACCCTAGACATGACGCTCCCATCTGCCTTGTAATACTGAGCCAACATAAACGGTCCTGTGCCTGTGGGAAGTGCGCTCAAAATAATGATTGCGCTAATCCATAGCTCAGACAAACCCAGGATAGGACCGGGAATGATCCAAGCGATTAAAGGCTGAAGAATTAACTTTGCCAAACTAATGGTCCAAGCTCTGCTTGGATTAGCAGCACTTTTTTGCATGAGAAATAAGCCGATTGAAACCAAAGCACATGGCGTAGCAGCGACAGCTAAAAATGTGATGACTTGCGCGATCGGGTCATACAAAGTCAATCCACTGGAAGCCCACATCAAACCAGCGACTGGGGCGATAAACAATGGATTGGTACACAAAGACTTGATCACGCTCAGCGCTATCTCATGAGTCTTCTTGTGCGACAAGATGCCAATCTCAATGAAAACTGTTGTCAGTGCAAACATCACCAAAACAATGAAGGTAGAAATAATGGCTGGCGCCAACCCATCCTGACCAAGAGCGAGAACACACAATGGAATGCCCATATATCCCGTATTTGAATAAGAGGCACTCAAACCATCAAAGCTGGCTGCCGTCAAGTCTCGATAACGTATCCAGATAACCAGGAGCACTAAGGCAAAAACAATTAAACAACTCAGGAAAAATGCGGTTATAAAGCCAGGCTGCCACAGCGTTTGCCAGCCACTATTGGCGGCAAAGTTAAAGAGCTGAGCCGCTAGAGCCATCCAAACGACAAAACGATTTAACTCGATGGAGGAATTCACACCCAACTTGCCCGCACGCCCACCAACATACCCAATCAGGATCAACAAAAAAACTGGCAGGACTACATTAAATACGTAGAGCAAAATATTTAACGGGAGAAAGTAGAAGATTAGGAAATTTTTTTCAATGTCTTAACATAGCGCCCCGCAATGTCATGAATGCCCGCTATTTGTTCCGCAGTCAGCTCTTTCACGGCTTTAGCGGGTGCTCCAAAAATCATGGCACCATCGGGAAATTCTTTGCCTTCGGTAACTTAGAGCGCCCGCGCCCACTAAGCAGTTTTTGCCAAGCTTGGCGCCGTTCAACACAACCGCGCCTATGCCGATCAAACTGCCATCGCCAATCTGGCAACCGTGCAACATCACTTGATGGCCAACGGTGACATGCTTGCCAATGATGAGTGGGTAACCGGGGTCAGCGTGCAAAACTGATGCATCTTGCACATTGCTACCTTCACCGCTTTGAATAAGGTCGTTATCGCCACGGACAACCACCTTTGGCCAAATGCTCACATCTTGGTAGAGCTCTACTTAGCCGATCACTTCCGCGCTCTCGGCAACCCAAGCGCCGCCCGCTAAATGATGGGCATTTCCGTCTAGTTCAAATATAGCTATGACTCATTATAGGTATGAATCTGGCTATAGATGAACGGTAAGCCTCCTGCCGAGAATTACCAGTTTGGCTCGCGATCCGGTGTGGAAGAGATGCGATGCACGCTTAAATCAGCGCCCTCAAATTCCTCTTCTTGAGACATCCGAATACCCAAGAGAGCCTTCAGGGAGCCGTAGACCACAAAACCGACGACTAAGGCTATGCCAACACCCATTGCGCTCCCAATGAGTTGGCCTGTAAAAGTAATTCCGCCGATACCGCCAAACGCTTTGGTGCCAAAAATACCGGCAGCCAAACCACCCCACAAACCGCACAAGCCGTGCAGCGGCCAAACACCAAGAACATCGTCCAGTTTCCAGCGGTTCTGCGCCAAGGTGAACATATACACAAACAAACCACCAGCAACCAATCCAACAAACAAAGCGCCAAGTGGATGCATTAAGTCCGAACCAGCACACACTGCAACTAAGCCAGCAATGGGGCCGCTATAGGTAAAGCCAGGATCGTTACGACCAACCACCCAAGCAGCTAAGGTGCCACCTACCATTGCCATCAAAGAATTCATCGCCACTAAACCACTAATCTTGTCGATCGTCTGCGCGCTCATCACATTAAAACCAAACAAACCTACCGCCAAAATCCAGACGCCCAAAGCCAAGAAAGGCGTGCTTGATGGCGAATGCGCAGAAATGCGACCTTCTTTTGTATAGCGACCACGACGCGCGCCTAAAAGAATCACGGTAGACAAAGCAATCCAACCACCCACCGCATGCACTACCACCGATCCGGCAAAGTCATGACACTCTTCACCAGTCAAACCTTTTATCCAAGCCTGAATGCCAAAGTGTTCATTCCAGGCAATGCCTTCAAAGAGGGGGTATACAAAACCCACCAATACAAAAGTAGCGATGAGCTTCGGATTAAATTTAGCGCGCTCCGCAGTGCCGCCTGAAATAATGGCGGGGATTGCCGCGGCAAAGGTAAGCAAGAAGAAAAACTTCACTACCTCATAACCGTTCTTCTCGGCCAGAAACTCCGCGCCAGAGAAAAAATTCACGCCATACGCAATGCTGTAGACAATAAAAAAAATATGCAATGGTTGAAATTGCGAAGTCGACCAAAATTTTGACCAAAGCATTTCCTTGGTTTTTCTCACGCACGGTTCCTAGCTCTAAGAACGCAAATCCCGCATGCATAGCAGGAACCATGATGGCGCCGAGCAAAATAAATAAAGCATCACTGCCGGATTTCAAAGTTTCAATGAAATTTCCCCTCTAATTTTTTGCCTCATTATGGGGAATGCAAAACCTACCGTCAGCTCAGATTGCACTTATTTAGTGCATAAAAGAGCCTATTTATTATGGTTTTAAACACACTTAAGGGAGAACCCATGAAAAAAAGTCCTGGTTATTTTGGCCGCTATCGGCGCTTTTTCTGGCTTAGCGCAAGCCGAATAAAAAATTCAAGTACTGAGCGCACAAGAGCTTGTAAACGTTTGCAAACTGCCGGCAAGCCCAGAATCACGTAGTTTCTGTGTTGGCTACACCACCAGCGTCTACGATACTTATTGAATGACTCGTCACCCGCAACGCGCGAAGCCTTTTATCTGCGTAAAACAACCTGCTCCACAACGTGACGCCGTGATCGCAGATTTTGTTAAATGGGCTGGAGAAAATCCACAAACTACCGATAAACCTGCTGCAGGTGTTTTCTTAGGATTTTTGGCCAACCGCTTTCCTTGCGGCAAAAAGTAATCCACAACCCTTTGCCAATTCAATATTTTTTAAGGATCAGTCGATATGAAAAAATTATCGCAATGACAGCAGCAGCTGTAGCTATTACTGGTTGCTCTGGTATGAGCAATACTGAACAACGCACATTATCAGGCGCATCTATTGGCGGAGTTGTGGGCGGCGTAGGCACAGCCATCTTCCACGGCAACCCAATTTGTGGTGTTGTGGGCGGCGCGGCAGTTGGCTCGGCATCCGGCTACGCTTATGATGCTTACAAGAAAAATGAAGGTGCTAACTACAACGCTGGCAAAAATAATCAGCCTAACTAAGCTTTAAACACTGGTCGCTCCAGACCAGTGACGCAATACCGAACCCAGCTCGTATTAACTTACCAGCTGGGTTTTTTATTTGGATCTGTCCTACTAGTGCTTTATGAATCGGGCATTTATTTGCGATCTCCAGCAAGCGCTCTTTCTCTTCCGCGGTTAAATTTCCCAGCAATTCAATCTCGCGAGAAAATGTTTCTACATCACCTACGCGGTCGATATCCACCGTCACAATCGCATTCTCTAAATTCATAGACTTGCGACCGGCATACATTTTTAAAGTCATCGATGTACAGGCCGCTAAGGCAGCACCAAGATACTCATGAGGACTTGGCCCAGTTCCAGAACCCCCCTTAGCAATTTCCGCATCTGATAAAAAATGAATATCTCCCGTGCTTAATTTCTGCTGAAGCGGGCCTTCGCCAAATTGTGAGATTACTTTTCTCATAAAGATCCCCAATAAATTACTAATAATGTTGGAACATCATTTAAGCCGACTTTAACCGGAATCGGGTTTACTTGCTTTTTCTATGGTTGGTAACTGCGCTTTCTTCCATCCGCTAAAACCGCATTCTAAATGACATATATTTGGAACGCCCATTCTCGGTAATTGCTGGGTCGATAAAGCCGACCGCCAGGCTGAAGCGCAATACAACACTAAACGCTTGCCTTCGCCAAAAATTGGCTTGTAATACGAGCTATCAGGATCAACCCAGAACTCCAACATCCCTCTAGGGGCGTGAAACGCGTTTGGGATCATCCCCTCCCGCTCTAATGCACGAATGTCACGAATATCCAAAAACACGACATTCGGGTCCGCCAATAATTGCTGAGCATTTTCTAAGGGAAGCGTCTCGATTTCAGACATAGCGCTCTGAATAAGCTCTTGATATCCAATCTTTAATTTCAACAAAATCTCCTACATTAATCATGCCTCATTCTTGCCAAGCACCTGCTACCATTCTGCTATGAGCTTTACCCCTATCGAACTTGGCGCAAGCGCTATTTTTGCAATCGCAGTTTTACACACTTTTTGTACTGGTTATTTTGAAGCACTTGCCAAAAAATCTCCACGACATGCTGGTCTCTGGCATCTTCTTGGTGAAGTCGAAATTGTTTTTGGTTTTTGGGCCGCTATCTTGGTTATTTTTATTTCCCTCTACGTGGATTTGAATACTGCCAAAGACTTTTTAAACAAACGTAATTTCACTGAACCACTCTTTGTTTTTGCCATCATGATTGTGGCTGGCACAAAACCCATTCTGTATATTTCCACCCAAATTTTGCATTTGCTAGCCCATGCACTGCAATCGGCACTCCGTATCCGCAGTGCTCCGGTCTTATATTTTCTAACGCTTGGAGCCACGCCGCTCCTAGGCTCATTCATCACAGAGCCTGCCGCCATGACCTTAGCGGCCTTTTTGCTGCGCGACTTGGTTTATCGCCACAAATGCTCTAAAGCGCTTCTGTTTGGAACTCTTGGAGTGCTCTTTGTCAATATCTCGATCGGCGGAACACTAACCAACTTTGCGGCACCGCCAGTTTTAATGGTGGCGTCCACTTGGGAGTGGGGCTCTGCATTTATGTTTACTAATTTTGGCCTAAAGTCTTGCATTGCGATTTTTATTAATGCGCTCGCGGCCACGCTTTTGTTTCATCGCCAACTCATTGAGCCAAATACCGATAAAAAAGAAGCTCGCGTGCCTCTAACTGTTATTTTGATGCACTTACTTTTTTTGGCTGGAGTAGTTGTGTTTGCGCACGATCCAATCATTTTTATGTGGATTTTGCTTTTCTTTATCGGATACACCACGGCTTACCCAAAACACCAAACCCCTCTGGTTCTGAAAGAGGCGCTACTGGTTGGCTTCTTTTTAGGTGGCTTAGTGGTATTGGGCGCTTTGCAAGGTTGGTGGCTAAAACCTATTCTCGAAATGATGAGCCCTACCGCTGTCTTTTATGGCAGTCTTGCTCTCACCGCATTAACCGATAATGCCGCTCTCACCTACTTAGGCTCCTTGGTTACCGGCACTTCACCAGAGTTCAAATTGGCTTTGGTAGGTGGTGCGGTAGCGGGCGGTGGTTTAACCGTCATCGCCAATGCGCCCAACCCAGCAGGGATCGCCATCTTGCGACAGCATTTTCCAAATGGCGCAGTATCCGCCCTCTATTTGTTACTAGCTGCCCTTCCGCCCACATTCGTCGCCATCTTGGCATATGGACTCCTCTGAGATCTTTATCGGACTTCAGCGGTAAAATCTGAGCTTCGCCCCCAGCTATAAACCTGAGAACGGCATATGAAAAAGCTCTATATCAAAACCTTCGGCTGTCAAATGAACGAGTACGACTCGGGCAAGATGGCCGACCTCTTGCATGCCGATGAAGGCATGGTCATGACAGATCGCCCAGAAGATGCTGACGTAGTACTTCTCAACACCTGCTCTATTCGAGAAAAAGCCGAAGACAAAGTCTTCTCAGATTTAGGTCGACTTCGTGAACTCAAAAAAACTAAGCCCAATCTACTGATTGGTGTTGGCGGCTGCGTTGCCAGCCAAGAGGGCCAACAAATTGTGAGTCGCGCGCCTTATGTGGATGTTGTCTTTGGGCCGCAAACATTGCATCGCCTCTCGGACCTGATTGCTGAGCGCCGCAAAACAGGCGTATCGCAAGTAGATATCTCCTTTCCTGAAATTGAAAAATTTGACCACCTTCCCGCATCACGCCAAACTCGTGGTTCGGCATACGCCTCAATCATGGAAGGCTGCTCCAAATATTGCAGCTACTGTGTAGTGCCCTATACCCGTGGTGAAGAAGTCTCAAGACCATTTGATGACGTACTGACGGAAGTGGCTGGACTTGCCAGCAAAGGCGTAAAAGAAATTGTTCTTCTCGGTCAAAACGTCAACGCTTATTTAGGGAAGATGGGCAACACTGATGAGATAGCTGACTTTGCGCTGTTGATTGAATATATCGCTGAAATTCCAGGGGTTGAGCGCATTCGATTTACCACCAGTCATCCAAAAGACTTCACGCAAAGACTCATTGATGTCTACGCTAAAGTACCCAAGCTAGTGAACCACTTACACCTCCCCGTGCAGCACGGCTCAGATGCCATGTTGTCAGCAATGAAGCGTGGCTACACAGCATTGGAATTCAAGAGCATTATTCGCAAAATGAGAGCTGTTCGCCCTGACCTCACACTATCAAGCGACTTTATTGTGGGCTTTCCAGGCGAAACAGAAGCTGACTTTGAGAAGTTGTTAAAGATGGTGGCAGAACTCAATTTCGATAACAGCTTTTGCTTCATCTTCAGTCCACGCCCAGGAACGCCAGCTGCCAATCTGCATGATGACACGCCTTATGAAGTCAAACTCAAGCGTTTACAAACCTTACTCGCGCTGGTTGAAGGCCAAGCAAATCAAATCAGTCAAAAGATGATGGGCAATATTGAAAGGGTGCTGATTGAAGGTCTTGCCAAGGATGGCACTAACCTACAAGGACGCGCCGAGAACAATCGCGTCATTCATTTCACAGCACCCGATCAAGATATTGAGAAGTTGATCGGTCAGATGGTGGATATTCGCATTACCGAAGTCCTAAACTACACCCTCAGAGGTGAATTAGCAGAAGCGCATGCCACTCATTAAGACAATAACTCCATCAAAGCTGGCAATAGATCTACAGTACGCTAGCCCCGCAATTGAAGCGGCGATTGGCAATATCGCCTCAGCCACCCCGATAAAAAGATGGGTGAAAAACGTGACACCACTTAGCGGTCAAATGACGCTGCGCTTTGTCAATGCCGCAGAAGGTAAAAAATTGCACTTGGCTTTTCGTAAAAAAGATTACGCTACCAATGTATTAACCTTTCCTTACGAGCTCTCAAAAAATACTTTAGTGGCGGACGTGATTTTTTGTCTCCCAGTGATACGAAGAGAAGCAAAAGCGCAAGGTAAGCCGCTCGAGGCCCATCTAGCGCATTTAATTGTGCACGCCTGCCTTCATGCACAAGGCTACGATCATGAAGTCAGCAAGGACGCCAAAAAGATGGAGGCATTGGAAATCCAAATTCTCCAAAAAATGGGCTTTGCTAACCCTTACAAATGATTTGTCTTATTTCTAAGCGTTATATGCCTGACCCCAGTAAATCCCTTTTAGATCGCTTGGCTGATTTTTTAACCCCTCAGCCAACCGAACCCAGCAAACGCCGACTAAAGCTCATTGACACCCTACGAGCAGCCCAGGCCGAGTGGCTAATCGATGCAGATGCTTTGTCAATGATTGAGGGTGTTTTTCAAGTAGGGCGCTTGTGCGCGCGTGACATCTTAGTTCCTCGCGCCCAAATTGATTGGATCGATATCAGTCAACCCCTTCCTGAAATCATTAAGCACGTAATCGAAGCAGCGCACTCACGCTTTCCTGTCTTTGAAGGCAATCGAGATAATGTAATCGGTATTTTGCTGGCCAAGGATTTACTACGTCACGCTACTGAAAAAGATTTTCAAGTGCGAGATTGGCTACGTCCAGCGGTTTTTATTCCAGAATCTAAGCGTCTTAGCGTCTTATTGCGCGACCTTAAAGACAATCGCAATCATCTAGCGATTGTGGTTGACGAGTACAGCGGTGTTGCGGGAATCATTACGATCGAGGATGTGCTAGAGCAAATCGTTGGCGATATTGAGGATGAGCATGATGTTGATGAAGAAGCGGATAACCTCATCGCTTTAGACAATGGCGATATTCGCGTTAAAGGCATTACAGAGCTTGAGCAATTCAACAAAACACTGGGCACTCACTTCGAAATAGAAGATATCGAGACGGTGGCTGGCTTGGTGATCCAACATTTAGGACGCGTTCCTAAGATCGGTGAGCTTATTACAATTGATCGCATTGAATTTGAAGTGCAGCGCGCCGACCCAAGACAAATTCATATTTTGCTGGCGCGACAAATCAATAAAAAATCCGATTGAGATTGATCTTGTTTGATCGGCATCCACATCAACATAGCATGAGCATCAAAATATTTTCAGCCTTGACTTTGTTTGTGTTGGGCGCAGTGCTCGCAACCGTTGCTGAGCTGCCTTATGGTGGGTGGATACAGATCCCCATTTTAAGTTTGCTCTGGTGGCGCCTTGACCCCCACACCCCCGTCACGTTCAAAAAACAATTTGCCTTAGGTCTGTGTTTTGGAGTCGGCTATTTTGTTGTAGGCCTCTGGTGGCTTTACATTAGCCTGCATGATGTTGGTGGCATGAATGCGCTACTCGCGTGTATGGGTGTATTTCTACTCTCGACTTATGTGGCCATTTACTTTTCATGCGCCACACTGGCTATTCCCCTACTTAAAAAGAATCGATGCACTGGCCTATTTCTGGCAGCAAGCTGGGTTCTTTCGGAATTCTTGCGCGGCTATATCTTTACGGGCTGTCCATGGATGGGCTTTGCTGAAACCCAATTCAATGGCCCTTTCGCTCCAATAGCGCCTTTCTTCGGTGGATTGGCCTGCACCTTCCTCGCAGTATGGACATCTTGGGAAATCTATCAACTGCGCAAGCATGTCACTTCGAGCGTAGCTCTGATAGCAATAGTCATTGCGACCTCTCAGTCTGCCGGTATATTTACATTTACCAAGCCAACTGGAGAGCCTATAAGTGTTCGATTGATTCAGGGTAATTTTGAACAAAGTCTCAAATTCAATCCTCAAGCGATTGGTCGGCAAATTGATTTTTATGCCGCTGAAATTACGAAACAAGCAGCTGACCTCATCATCATTCCCGAAACCGCATTTCCATGGCCAATACCTAATTTGCCAATCGGTTTATTGGATTACTTGCAAGGTTTTGCCAACAGCAGCAAAAGCAATATTCTGCTAGGCTTAATTGGAGAGGTGTCCGGGGCAAATGGGATGCAGTATTCCAATCGGGCTACAGGACTATCTCCCAACGCGCCACCCTATCAATACGACAAATCCCACCTCGTACCTTTCGGAGAATTTATTCCTCCAGGTTTCCAGTGGTTTGTGAAAGCCTTTCATGTACCGATGAGTGATTTCGCTAGAGGCAACTTAGATCAAGCTCCATTTGCGATTCAGCGTAGAGATCAATTGGATATTTACGCGGCAATTACGATTTGCTATGAAGATGTCTTTGGTGGTGAGCTGGCCTCTCGCATTCGACAGAGTGAGAAGCCCGTCAACCTACTCATCAACATGACTAATCTTGCTTGGTTTGGAGAGTCGCAGGCCTCGAGTCAACAACTCAGACTCTCCCAGCTTCGCTCATTAGAAACCGGCCTTCCAGTCTTACGTGCTACCAATACTGGTATTACGGCAGTCTTAGGCTCTGACGGCAAAGTATTGCAAACACTTCCAGAATTTACCCAGACCACCCTCAGCGCCCAAGTTCAACCCTATTCTGGAAAAACGCCTTACGTTATTTGGGGCAATTTACCTATTCTGGGTGTTTCTTGCCTGCTGATGCTCTTGGGCTTGATTCGCTATAGACGTTTTTAGGCATGTTTAACTCCGGAGTGCTCTAGCCATGTAAAATCAATGGCTTAGCCAGGTTAATCATGCTTACTTTTCAGCAAATCATTCTCAAACTTCAAGATTATTGGGACCAACAAGGTTGTGCCCTATTGCAACCTATCGACCTCGAGGTGGGCGCTGGTACATCCCATACCGCAACCTTCTTGCGCGCTATTGGTCCAGAACCTTGGAAAGCCGCTTATGTTCAACCGTCACGCAGACCTAAAGATGGTCGCTACGGCGAGAACCCAAACCGCTTACAACACTACTATCAGTATCAAGTAGTACTCAAACCCGCCCCCGAAAATATTCTGGACCTCTATCTAGACTCCCTCGCCGCATTAGGACTCGACCTCAAAGAAAACGATGTTCGCTTTGTGGAAGATGACTGGGAAAACCCAACTCTGAGCGCTTGGGGTTTAGGCTGGGAAGTTTGGGTGAACTGCATGGAAGTGACGCAGTTCACTTACTTCCAACAAGTCGGCGGCCTAGACTGCAAGCCTGTTCTTGGCGAGATCACATACGGTATCGAACGTTTGGCAATGTATATCCAAAATTGTTCTAATGTTTATGACTTGGTGTGGGCGGATGGCATCTCTTACGGGGATGTCTACCATCAAAACGAAGTTGAGCAATCTTGCTACAACTTTGAACACTCCAATACGGATTTACTCTTTGCAAACTTTACCAACTATGAGAGTGAAGCTAAGCGCTTGATGGAAGTTCCGCTGGCGTTGCCAGCTTATGAAATGGTCCTGAAGGCGGCGCATACCTTTAACTTACTAGATGCCCGCGGTGCCATCTCCGTCACGGAGCGTGCAGCCTACATCGGACGCATTCGCAATCTCTCGCGCGCTGTTGCCCAGGCCTACTTTGAGTCAAGAGAAAAACTGGGTTTCCCAATGTGTCAACGTCAAGCTAAAGTCCAGGCTTAAGCACATCGAGATTTCCGCATTCCATCTATGAGCACATCCAATTCAAAACCTCAATCAGCGACTTTATTGATTGAAGTATTTACCGAAGAATTACCCCCGAAGTCTTTGCGCCGCTTAGGCGATGCATTTAGCGAAGGCATCTTTACCGCTCTCAAGTCAGCTGGTTTAGCGTCCGACGCATCCAAAGCGACAGGTTTTGCTACACCACGTCGCCTAGCGGTTCAAGTAACAAATGTTTTGGATCAAGCGCCAGACTTTCCTGTGAGAGAAAAATTACTGCCTACTAGCATTGCATTTGATACCGAAGGAAAAGCAACAGCTCCCCTGCTAAAAAAATTAGGCGTACTTGGATATGTCGATGTGGATCTCGCTACTTTAGAAAAAGCTGGCGAAGGCAAAAATGAAGCTCTCTACCTAAACGTTATTGCCAAGGGTGCTGCACTTGAACAAACCGCTCAAGCCGCTCTTGAACAAACATTAAATAAGCTGCCAATTGCGAAAATGATGCACTACCAAGTGCTACAGAAGGATGATCAATTGGCGGATGTGCAATTCGCACGCCCCGCTCACCGCATCATTGCGCTCCATGGTGGCACCATCCTCAATATCAGCGCCTTGGGTATTCATGCCAGCAATTTAACTGAAGGGCATCGCTTCCTGGCGCCCGGCAATGTCACAGTGACCCATGCGGATCAATACGAAGCAGATCTGCAATCTAAAGCGAAGATTGTTCCTAGCTTTAATCAACGTCGTGCCCAAATTGAAACTGCTCTATTGAAGGCAGCTGGCGACGACCTAGTCTTGATGCCAGATAGTCTTTTGGATGAAGTAACCGCGCTAGTTGAATGGCCAGCTATTTATGAATGCCATTTTGATCAAGAGTTTTTAGAAGTACCACAAGAATGCTTGATTTTGACAATGCAAACCAACCAAAAGTATTTTGCATTGACAGATAAGCAAGGCAAATTACGGAATCGCTTTTTGATTGTTTCTAACATTGAAACCAATAAGCCGGATGCCATCATCTCTGGTAACGAGCGCGTTGTACGCCCCCGCCTATCAGATGCTCGCTTCTTCTTCCAGCAAGACCAAAAACGTCCATTGGCTTCTCGCGCACCCGATCTAGGTAAGGTGGTTTATCACAACCAACTAGGTACTCAGCTCGATCGTACTAAGCGCGTTCAAGGACTTGCAGTTGGGATCGCCAAAAAACTGGGTGCGGATGAAAAATTAGCTTCCCGTGCCGCTGAAATTGCGAAAACAGATTTATTAACTGATATGGTTGGTGAGTTCCCCGAGCTCCAGGGAATTATGGGTCGCTATTACGCTACGCACGATGGCGAAAACGCGGATATCGCTAGCGCGTGCAGCGAACACTATATGCCCAGATTTGCTGGTGACACATTACCGCAAACCCAAACCGGAACTATCCTGGCAATCGCCGACAAACTAGAGACTTTGGTTGGTATTTGGGGTGTAGGTCTGGCACCAACAGGCGACAAAGACCCTTATGCCTTACGTCGACACGCCCTTGGCATTTGCCGCTTGCTCTTAGAAAAAAATCTTTCACTCAATTTGCCGGACTTAATCGAACTAGCTCGTGCGCAGTTTCCGCAAGCTGATGTGCAAGAAAAAGCGAAGGCCGCCGATACCTATGCCTTCATCATTGATCGTTTACGCGCTTACTTGCGTGACCAAGCAGTTGCTGGCAAAGCGTTTACCAGCGCCGAGATTGACGCGGTTCTCAGCCAAGATCCAGCACACATCAACGACTTAATCGAACGCTTAACTGCCTTGCGAGAATTTAACGCCCTTGCAGAAGCCGCCCAACTCGCGGCCGCCAATAAGCGCATTAGCAATATCCTCAAGAAAACAACTACTGCTATTCCCGCGGCTTGTTCAGCAAAATTGCTGCAAATTCCAGCAGAGGCTGCTTTACACCAGGCATTGGAAGCAGTCACTCCTGCTCTTACTGCGGCCTATGAAAAACGTCAGTTTGTTGAGCTCTTAAAGTCTCTCGTAGCTTTAAGCGGTCCAATTGATCAATTCTTTGCCGATGTGATGGTGATGGACCCTAATCCTGAGCTACGCGATAACCGCTTAGCCCTCCTGCAACAACTTCACCAGAAAATGAATCTCGTTGCCGATCTCGGCAAATTAGCATGAGCACCAGCTCTTCTAAATTAATCATTCTGGATCGCGACGGTGTGATCAACGAAGATCGCGATGATTACGTGAAGTCGGTCGACGAATGGGTGCCAATCCCCGGGAGTCTGGAAGCGATTGCCTTATTGAACCAAGCGGGCTATCAAATTGCTGTTGCCACTAATCAATCCAGCCTTTCGAGAGGTTATTTCTCTATCAATGAATTGCATGCGATGCATAGCAAAATGGATGCCTTGCTGAAGCCTTTTGGTGCGAGAATCGATAGCATCTTTTTCTGCCCTCACCAAGATTCACATCAATGCGATTGCCGCAAGCCAGCGCCAGGTTTGATGAGAGAAATTGCTTTGCGCTACAAGAAAGTAGATAGCACTAAGCCGTTGATAGGAGTGCCTATTGTTGGAGACTCATTACGTGACCTCCAGGCTGGAATCGCTTTAGGAGCAAGCCCACATTTAGTGCTCACCGGTAAAGGTGAAAAAACGCTCGTAACAGGCAACTTACCTGATGGCACGCAAATTCATGCCAATCTCTTGGCATTTGCAAATGCACTTCTAGACAATCAGGCTTCAGCATGAAATTGATTCGCTCGATCCTCTTTGCCTTATTTTTCATCATCTTCACGCCAATCTGGTCAGTGTTATGCATGATCGCTTTCCCGTTTTTAAGTCCTGAAAATCGCTACACCTTTATTGGACTCTGGAACAAAGTCGTGATCGCTTTATTAAAGCCACTGTGCGGCATTCATTACGAGATCCGTGGCATGGAAAATATGCAGGCGGCAATCAACGAACGCGTCATTATTCTCAGCAAGCATCAATCCGCTTACGAAACCATTGCTTATATCGCATTATTGCCCAAGCAACTTTGTTTTGTCTTTAAGCGTGAGTTGCTCTGGATCCCATTTTTTGGCTGGGCATTAGCCTTACTCAAAATGATCCACATTAATCGCTCCAATAAGCAAACTGCAGCGCATTCAGTAGCCACCCAAGGCCGCAAACGTCTGAGCGAAGGCAAATGGATCATGCTCTTTCCCGAGGGCACCAGGACTCCGACCGGACAAACTAAACCATACCGCAAGGGTGGCGCACGTCTTGCAAGCGCGACGAATGCCTTAGTGATTCCAATTGCCCATAACGCTGGTCGCTGCTGGCCAAAAAATAGTTTTATCAAACAACCGGGCACTGTCATTTTTTCAATTGGGCCCGCAATTAGCTCGGATAACAAATCAGCAGAACAACTTCAACAAGAAGTAGAAGGTTGGATCGAATCTGAAATGCGTGTGATTGATCCCGACGCTTATAAGTAAATTTTCAAGCGGCTAGAACTGTAGCCCACTCGATATAACGGTCTACTGAAATATCCTGTGCTCTTGCCTTGAGCTCGACCTCAGTCAAGCTTAGTCTATCCGCAAATGCTTGCAAATTAGTACGCAACATTTTTCTTCTTTGGGAAAAAGCTGCCGCCACTACTTTTTCCAAAGCGATCCACTGGGCATCATTCAAGGCGAAATCTCTTCTGGGAATCATTCGTACTACAGCCGAATTCACCTTGGGCTGAGGATCAAAGGCTCCCGGAGGAACTTCCAACACCAGCTCCATATCGTAGCGGGCTTGGAGCATCACGGAGAGACGGCTGAAATCTGAACTGCCGGCCTTAGCAACCATTCTTTCGACTACTTCGGCTTGCAACATAAATACTTGCTCATCAATTGCAGTCGCGGCAGATACCAAATGAAACAATAAAGGCGAGAAAATGTTATAGGGCAAATTTCCCACCACCTTACATAAGCCCTGCTTACCTGAACGACTCTGCGCCCATGCTAAGAAATCAAACTTGAGAGCATCCCCCTCAATGACGGTCAAGCCCTTAAGATTTTTTTCATTCCAAAAGGCCACTAAATCACGGTCAATTTCCAGCAAGTCTAGATGATCCAGATTGCTTAACAAAGGTAGCGTTAGCGCACCTAAACCAGGGCCAATCTCAATCACGTGCATATCTGTGCTGGGGTTAATGAGCGCAACAATGGAATAAATAATTCCGTTATCTTGCAAAAAGTTTTGTCCAAATCGTTTGCGTGCACGATGCATGTATTAATGTTGCTTTCTTTTATTTACAGCCAATTGATAGGCTAAACGCAGTGCTTCAAGCATTCTGCCGGATTCAGCCATGCCCTTACCAGCGATATTTAAGGCAGTTCCATGATCCACAGAGGTGCGAATGATTGGCAAGCCTCCAGTGACATTTACGCCATTACCAACAGTGACGAATTTAAATGGCGCCAAACCTTGAGCGTGATACATCGCAATAAACGCGTCACCTTCAGCAATCGATTCAGCATCAAACATCGTATCCTCAGGGTAATGACGGGATACCTGAATGCCCATCTTCCTGGCGCTTTCAATTGCCGGTGAGATGATATCAAGCTCCTCACGCCACAAGTAACCAGACGCGCCCGCATGAGGATTTAAACCAGCCATTTGAATCATCGGCTTCTCAATTCCAAATTTTTCTCGTAGATCTCGATTGACGATTTGAATCGTATCCAATATGAGCTCAGTACTAAGAGCTTGTGGCACCTCTTTTAAAGGAAGATGAGTGGTGACTAAAGCCACTCGCAAATCCCTTGGCGATGGAAGCCCTAGAAAGCCAGCAGGCAATTGCGCGCACAACATCATCACCACATGGGCAATATGACAACGCTGCGCTAGATATTCTGTATGCCCAGTAAAGGGCGTGGCAGCATCATTAATAATGCTTTTTTGAATTGGGGCGGTCACTATGGCATCAAAGCGCCCTTGCAAGCAGTCGTCAATAGCCAGATTCAATAGATAAATGACGTACTGAGCATTTTGAGAATTCAGAACTCCCGGAACTGAAGCCGTCGTAAGCTCAACATCTTGAATTTGCAATCGATCAGATAACTCTGGACTCAAATCCCCAGGTAGCCTCAATAACTGATTACTGCCCAACAAGGTGATTCGAGCATCGGACTTCTCGTGCAAAAACTCTACAGCGGCGGCAAGAGAAATCTCGGGACCAATGCCGGCTGGTTCGCCAGTGCTTATTACCCGATTAACGAGGAGCGCTGCTTGCCGCATCTTCCACGTTCAGGATTTTGACAGTTGCGTTATCGCGCAACTCACGCGTCCACTCTTGGTAGGCTTGTTCAAACTTTCTTGCGCGAATAGCCGCACGCGCAAATTGACGTTGTTTCTCAACGGTAAGCTGACCCTCGCGGCGATCCAGCACTTGAATCAAATGCCAACCAACTTCAGATTTCACGGGGTTACTAACTTCACCAATTTGCAGGCGATTCATGGCTTGTTCAAATTCGGGAACCAAGTCTCCAGGACTCATCCAGCCTAGCTCACCACCATTTGCAGCCGAACCATCTTCAGAGTATTTTTTAGCCAACTCAGCGAAGTCGGCGGTTTTTGCTCGAACCTGAGCACGATAGCCTCGCAGACGTCTCTCCGCATCTTGGTCGGTTAAACCAGCGCGACTTCTCAGCAAAATATGACTGGACAAAGTTTGAGTAATGGGTATGTTTTGCGGAGTAGAAGAACCCGCATCTGCTGCTGTGGCTTGTTGATGGGGCGGAGCCGCGCCAGCCGCCCTGCGATCCAACACTTTCAACACATGGTAGCCCGCAGGGCTTTTAACAACTGCATTAGCCACTTGACCACTACCGGTATTTCGAACCGCTTCATAAAATAATTGCGGCAAGCGATCGGGAGTGCGATAGCCTAACTCCTGAAATTTAATCTTAGGATTTTCTTTTGCTGCCATAGCACCCAATTGCAAGAAATCCACATCGCCTCGAGCATCTCGCAGCAAGATATCCGCTTTCTTTTTGACATCAGCCTGCGCACCGGCTTCCGCTCCAGCATCAACTGGTATAAAGATTTGGGCTACATCGATTTCTTCTAGTTCACCTTTGGCGGCAGGCGCTGATCGAGGCGCGCCACCCGCAGTCATTGCTCTCGTGCGTTCAGCAATAAAGTTATCTATTTCAGCATCAGATATCTTGACCTTCGCCTCAATCTCACGCTCGCGATAACGCGTAACAATAACGTCATCCCGCAGCATCTGCTTATAGCGCTCGAATGTACTTCCCGATGCGATGACTTTAGCTTTAAATTCGGCATAACTTAACCTGTTCTTAGCCGCAATATCGCCAATAATTTTGTCCAACTCTTTATTAGTAACTTTGATTCCTTCTTGTTCAGCGTTTTGCAGCTGAATCTTTTCAAGAATCAGTCGATCCAAAATGGCTTTTCTAACTGATCCATCCTCGGGCAACTTGACGCCTTGTTTTTTTAACGCGGCAATTCGATAATCAATTTCTTTACGCGTCACGAAACCGGTATTTACAACTGCGGCAACACCATCAATATTGCGAATCTTGCTTTCGGCAACACCATTGGTCTTTACTGCGTCCTGAGCAAAAGAAGCATGCAAAAATAAGCTCAGGCCAAGAAAAACGGCATGAACACTAATTTTTTTAAAACGATTCATACAAAGCATTATTGATAGTTCTCGTATATTGAAGGTGGTATAGGCTTGGAAGTAGGCATATATCCAGGAACATTTAGCTTCATGATATCAACTGGATTGCTTCCAGCGCTACCAAAGCCCCTAAATTCGACCTGGAAGAGTACCTGGGTGGTGGTTATTTGGGAAGTATGCAAGACTTGAGAATAGGCGCCGCGAAAAGTCCAGCAATCTCTGCTCCACTCCAAAGCAACCAGCGCATTCAGAGTCTTGGCAGTTAAGGCGTCGTATCCCCAGCGACCCAAAACAGAAATTTCCCGAGTAATAGGCCATTGACCTGAAATATTGTATTGATCCATAGTAGTTGCCGCTGGAACAAAGGTTTGATTATTTTGAATAGATGCCTGAACTGGAGGTGACCAAACATTGCGGTATCCGAAATGCAAACTTCTGCCCTGAGTTGGGCGCCAACTACCACCAACCGTAGTCCGAACAAAGCGATTCAATTGTGTGTTGTATTGACCAAAGACGTCAGCGCTAAAGTTGCCAAGCAATCGCACAGAACCAGAGACTAAGGCATCAGAATAAGTTGTTGGATTCAGAATGTTGCCATTTAATCCAACCTTCTGACCAGTGAACTGCTGCT
The DNA here is from genome assembly GCF_900095215.1 of Polynucleobacter necessarius. Taxonomy (NCBI): domain Bacteria; kingdom Pseudomonadati; phylum Pseudomonadota; class Betaproteobacteria; order Burkholderiales; family Burkholderiaceae; genus Polynucleobacter; species Polynucleobacter necessarius. The sequence goes on from NZ_LT606949.1 coordinate 1,464,043, forward strand.
TCTGAGCAAGTGTTACGTTAGCGCGCTCAGCTCCAGTATTCGCCTCGATCATGCGACTTGTGATGCCAAGAGTGACCGCATTGTTATCCGCTATACGGTCATTACCGATAAAAGTATTTTCACTAAAGATTTGGGCAACACCAAAGCCCGCATCCGCTGTATCGAACAATGGTGTCTGCGCTTGACTTTGATACGGTGTGTAAACATAGAAAGCGCGAGACTCCATAGTCAACAACATATCTCGACCAAAAAAACCTTTTAACTCAGTAGCGTCTCTTTCAAATGCCAATCCAAAATCCAAGCTAAAGGTTGGGATAGTAAATCCTTGTGCAACTGGAGCCCCGGCCGCTACAAATGGAGTGGCGTTGTACATATTTGACTGAAAACTCAACTTTGGAGTGAGGTAATAACCTGGAGTCACTTTCGGCAGAGCTAGAGCCCCTTTGACCACCGTTCTATCGGCTTGACTGTATACGCCTGGAGCAGTAGCAGCCACATTACCTGCAATGTTATGTGCGAATCGAGTGTAATCGGCGGAAAAAGTAGTGGCAGCACCCGTCGGTAGAGTGAGATACTTTCCACTGGTGCCAGCTACGGCTGGTGTAAGTCTATTGTTATATACAGCAGTGATATTTGGTAATATGTTATAAGGGGTCGGAACTGGGGTTTGGTCTGGTTGCAACGTTTGGAAAGTAAGCACTCTTGCTGAAACAACCCAATTACTCAAACTGCCCGTTAAGCCCTTGGTAGTGCCAACCTCTTGACGAAATTGATTTGTCACAGCGCCAGCAATACTTTGGGAGAAATCGGTCGAATAAAAGTTATCCGATACTCGCGAGATATTAGCGTAACCAGACCAAGCACCCGGGAGCGGTATTCCACCAGGCCCAACACCGCCGCTAAATACCTGTCGTTGCTGCCAGTCATAACGCCAACGATCAGTTCCCGTTTTATTGTCATGCGCTAAATAATCGCCAGCTAAAGTGCCGCTGTATTTGGTATCCAGGAAGCGATAGTTTGCCCCTATCTGCAAGCCACGTTCACTCATGTAACGGGGAAGTATCAACAAATCTCTGTTGGGCGCAATATTGACGTAGTACGGCTGAGTTACGTCAAAACCATTATTAGAGTTGTATCCAGCAACCGGAGCCAAGATGCCAGAGCGCCGCTGATTAGAAGTGGGGGCAATAAAGTAAGGAACGTAAGCAATAGGTACATCAAAGAAACGCATCACGCCATGCGTACCAACCATTTCTTTTTGTTCATTATCAATTTCTAAGGTGCTGACCGAGAAATACCAGTCCATGTTTTGCGGAGTGCAGGTGGTGTACGTTGCTTTATCAAAAACAAAAATATCAGAGTTTTCAACAGTGAGTTTTTTTGCCGTGCCATTGCCACGGCTATCGCGCAGTTCATAGGTAGGCGTTTCCATTTCACCTTCACGAGCATCCACTTTAAATTTAGCAGTTGGGCCTTTAAAAGTGGTGTTGCCTTTGCTTAATTCTGCATTACCTACTAGGTCAGCGATATCGGTATCAGGATCATAAATAATTTCGTCCGCTTTAATGACTCCACCATTGCGGCGCATTTGCGCGCGACCTTTAAGCCTCATCTTGCGATCAACCACACCATCAATCGAATCGCTTGATGTAAAGGTCAGAGCCTTACCATCATCCAAAGGCAATCCCGTACGCAATTGATCGTCCAACTGCAAAACGGTGACATTGCCACGATCGGGCAATAAAACGGTATTAGCAGCAGCCTGCGCATTTTGAGGTAAAGGAGCGGGTGCTTGAGCGCGTCCGCAAATGGCAAATTGAAGCAATGCCACCCCCGTCATTACGCGCAGGGTTACATACAAAAAAAGAGGGGCGCGAAGGCCGGCGCGAAGGCGATAATGACTCATAGATCCAGACCGCCTTATTATACGAGTCGACCATGACTGACTCACGCTTAAACACCCTCCGTAACTGGCTAAAAGCCCTAGAAGCTAACTGACAATTAGATCTCGACTCTTTGGTGCCCGCTTCGGCTGATGCCAGCTTTCGGCGCTATTTCCGAATTACGTCTAAAAACCCCGATTTTGGGACCTTGATAGTAATGGATGCCCCACCCCAACATGAGCCTTTAGATGCCTTCATCAAGGTCGATTTCTTGCTCGAGGAGGCGAGTTTAAATGTGCCAAAAATTCTCGAACAAAATGTTGCTGAAGGCTTTTTGTTGTTAAAAGATTTGGGAACTAACACTTACTTAGCTGAACTCAATAATGAAACAGCTGATTCTCTCTACAAAGATGCGACACATGCGCTCGTTCTCATGCAGTTGGCAAGCAAACCAGATGTCTTGCCAAATTACGATGCGGCTCTTTTGCAACGAGCGCTAGATTTATTTCCAGAGTGGTATTTAAAGAAACATCTCAATATTGAACTGAGCGGACAACAAGCAGAGCAATTAAAAAGAATCGTTTGAACTGATTATTGAGAATAATTTAGCTCAAGCAAAGGTCTATGTTCATCGTGATTACCACTCTCGTAATTTGATGGTGACAGAGAAGAATCATCCTGGAATAATTGACTTTCAGGATGCGGTTTATGGACCCATTACTTATGATGCTGCTTCACTGTGGCGTGACGCCTATATTGCATGGCCAGAAGAGCGAGTGATTGACTGGGTCATTAAATTCTGGGAAGAAGGTCGTAAAGCGGAACTTCCAATGCCAAATGATTTTGGCCAGTTCTATCGCAATTTTGAATGGATGGGTTTACAGCGCCACCTCAAGGTTCTTGGCATCTTCGCAAGCCTATTTCATCGCGATGGCAAAGATGGCTATCTAAAAGACATACCGCTAGTGCTTGAATACGCCATCGCCTGCGCAAATCGTTATATCGAATTAAAACCATTGGCCCGCATTCTTGAATCCACCGGGATCAATAAAAGAATAATCCGCGACACATGATGAATCAGAGCGATCTCATTCCTTGTTTTTGACTGGCAGCTGGCAGAGGTGAGCGCATGCGTCCTCTTACCGATTCCTTACCAAAACCACTTTTAACAATCCAACATAAATCCCTGCTGCAGTGGCACTTCGATGCCTTGGCTAAGGCAGGCATTCAAAATGTAGTCATAAACCACGCTTGGTTTGGCGAAAAAATTGAATCGACTTTGGGTGATGGGCGGCAATTTTGTCTCCGTATTCAATATTCCCCCGAGGGACAGGCCCTAGAAACAGCAGGTCGAATTTGCAAGGCATTACCCATCATCGCCCCTGCAGACTATTTCCTCGTTATCAACGGTGATGTATTTAGCCCGAACTTGCCAATTGCCCAGCTTTTGGAAATGATCACCAAAATGCGAACGGATGCCAGCAAGCCCTTGGCGCACTTATTGATGGCCCCAAATCCCGTTCAACATCCCGAGGGTGATTTTTACTTACAAGACTCCATAGTTAGTAGCGCGGGGGCTATAGGCGCTGAAAAGCTGACTTTTTCTGGCATTGGGATTTATCAAAAGGATCTATTCAAGGGCCTTGAAATGGGGGCGCTTTCCAAGCTCGCGCCTTTATTAAGAACCGAAATGGAGCAAAATAAAGTGTCTGGTGAAAAATATATCGGTCCATGGCACGATGTAGGCACACCACAACGCTTACAAGAGCTCAATGCAGCCTATGAATAAAACGGATATTTATCAGCTTCGCAGAAATCAATTAGCAAAACAAATTTTCGCCAAGACTGGCGGAGGCATTGCTGTTGTATCTACCGCGCCCGAATTAGCACGCAACCGCGATAGTGAATTTCCTTATCGCCATGACAGTGACTTTTACTACCTAACAGGCTTTGAAGAACCAGGCGCGACGCTCGTAATGAAGGTGATAGGCAAAGGAAAAAATCTCCAATTGCAATCTCACCTATTTTGTAGACCCAAAGATCCAGAGAGGGAAATCTGGGATGGAATTCGTCTAGGTCCTGAGGTAGCCCCAGCGACTTTAGGCATTGAGTATGCTCACAGCAACCACGGGCTAGATCAAAAACTAGGCGAGCTATTAGCTGATCAAGATGCCGTTTATGTCCGCCTAGCGGAAAGCGCGGAAGCCGATAGGCGCTTACGTCATTGGATGCAACAAGTACGAGGCCAAGCGCGCTCTGGAGTAAACCCACCCTCAGAGTTTCATGATGTTGAAGCACTTATTCATGAAATGCGTCTATTTAAAGATGCGCACGAGACCGACATCATGCGCCGCGCCGCCGCCATCTCTGCGCGCGCACATGTACGAGCGATGCAAATTTGTAAACCTGGCATGCGCGAGTATCAACTTGAAGCGGAGTTACTGCATGAGTTCCGCAATAGTGGCGCGCAAAGCGTGGCATACAACAGCATTGTTGCTGGGGGCGCGAATTCCTGCATTCTTCACTATCGTGCAGGCTCAACCGAATTACGTAGTGGTGACCTTTGCCTCATTGATGCTGGCTGCGAATTAGATGGATATGCATCTGACATGACTCGAACCTTTCCAATAAGCGGAAAATTTACCGGCCCACAACGCGCTCTATACGACATCACATTAGCCGCGCAAGAAGCTGCGATTGCTATGACAAAGCCTGGTAATACTTTTATGCAACCACATGAGGCCGCGCTGAAAGTGCTTACCCAAGGCTTGCTAGACGAAAAACTACTCAAGCTCTCAGAATTGGGTTCACCGAATAACGCGCTTGAAACCGGCGCTTATCGTCGTTTCTATATGCATCGCACCTCACATTGGTTGGGCATGGATGTGCATGACGTGGGCTCTTACCGTGAAGCTGGGAACGCCCCCTCTGGCGAAGATAAGCCTTGGCGTATTTTGAAGAGCGGCATGGTGATTACAGTTGAACCCGGTCTCTACGTCAGACCTGCGCCTGATGTAGATGAAGCCTTCTGGAATATTGGTATTCGCATTGAGGATGATGCCGTCATTAATGATTCTGGATGTGAGTTAATTTCCCGTGGCGCACCTGTCAAAGCGGATGAAATTGAAGCACTCATGAAAAATATCTAAATTGATTGATATAAAAAATGAGTTCATCTAGTTGCGATATTTTGATTCAAGGTGGCGGTCCGGTTGGGTTTGCTTGTACTGCCTGGATCTTGCAGAAATTTCCTGATGCAAAACTAACATTGCTTGATCGCAACCCAATCAATGATGACGATTTAGCGAATACTGATAGTCGGGGAATTGCTCTTTCGCACGGCAGCAAACTATTGCTAGATACAATCAACGCATGGCCAAAAGAATGCGCCCACATTCATCGCGTACATGTTTCACAGGCTGGACGCTTTGGTCGGGCGTTAATGACGCGTGAAGAACTAAATCAAGATGCACTAGGGCACATCATTCGCTATCGCGATATTCATATCACGCTTCGCCAAGCCATACGGGTCATACAGGCGAAAAGTCCCCACTTTACTTGGAAGCATATTCACAAGGACGCCGAAGAGACCGCAATTCAGGCCAAATGTATTGTGCATGCTGAAGGTGGTTTATTTAAAAAACAAGATTGGGTTGAATCTGGGCGTGACTACGGCCAATCAGCTCTCGTAGGATTAATTGAAGTTGAAAACGCGTCGTCCCATCAAGCTTGGGAGCGCTTCACCGCCGAGGGCCCTCTGGCAGTTCTGCCAAGTCATTACGGCCAAAATATTTTGAACCTGGTTTGGTGCGGCTCACCAGAATCTTCACAACAACGTTTACAACTTAGTGATGAAGATTTTTTATCAGAGCTACAAAAAGAATTTGGCTCGCGTATTGGGCGCTTCTTAAAAATTCAAGATCGTCGTTTATACGAACTGGGTTTGAACTATCGCAAAGAAATCACCAAAGACAATGAAGTTTGGATTGGTAATGCCGCTCAAACCCTGCACCCAGTAGCGGGTCAAGGTTTGAACTTAGGATTACGAGACGCCTTTTTGTTAGCTGGAAAATTAGTTGGCGTATTTTCTGGGTCGGCAGAAGATCAATCGTCAGTCAATTTACAAAATGCGCTCCATGAATATACCCAAAGTCGCAAAGCCGATAGAACAACCACCATTGTTCTCACAGATTTCATGGCCAGAGTATTTACCTCAAATCTGGCTCCGGTAGTATTCGCTCGTGGGCTGGCTTTGAGCGCTCTTCAATGGCTTCCACCAGTCAAAACAGCCTTAGCTCACCAAATGATGTTTGGTAGGCGCTAAAGGGCTCAAATCACCCTCCAAAGATAAACATTCTCCGTTTGATCTATAGCAAGCAATCTGCCTAAAAAATAGGCATACTTGAGGTCAACTGTGCTAAAGTGTCATGCTTTCCGCCCCAGTCCTGTCAGATGAATATCGGTCCTCACCTCCTCGCAAATAAGTTATTTGTGGCCCCTATGGCTTGGGTAACGGACCGCCCATTTAGGCAGCTTTGCGAAAAATTGGGCGCTGGTTACGCAGTTTCTGAAATAGTGGCGTCAAACGTCCTGCTTTAGAAAAGCGAGAAAACACAACGCCGCGCCAATCATCTTGGCGAATTCAAACCGCTTGCCGTCCAAATTGCGTGATCTGATCCGGCGATGATGGCGGCGGCCGCAAAAAGCAATGTTGACCATGACGCGCAAATTATTGATATCAATATGGGCTGTCCAGCCAAGAAGGTTTGCAATGTTGCAGCGGGATCGGCTTTGCTACGCGATGAGCCTTTGGTACAGCAAATTTTAGAAGCAGTGGTAAGCGCAGCTGGCATTGGACCAGATGCAGTGCCGGTGACTTTAAAGATTGGCACAGGCTGGGATCGCGAACATAAAAACGCAATCGAGATCGCGCGTCTCGCAGAAAAGTCTGGCATCTCCATGTTAACAGTGCATGGTCGTGCGAGAGCCGATCTATATCACGGCGAAGCAGAATACGACACTATTACTGCAGTCAAAAACAATGTAAGCATTCCGGTGGTTGCAAATGGCGATATCAATAGCCCAGAGAAAGCGGAGCAAGTCTTAAAGATCACCGGGGCCGATGCCATCATGATTGGACGCGCCGCCCAAGGTCGTCCATGGATTTTTCGCGAAATCAATCACTACCTCGAAACAGGCGGTAAGCTTTCCACCCCTGAAATCAATGAGATCCAGGCCGTTATGAATGCCCATCTCTTGGAACACTACGAGTTTTATGGCGAGCATATTGGTCTTCGTACCGCTCGTAAACACATTGGCTGGTATTGCAAAGGTTTACGTGATTCCCATGCCTTCCGTCAGCGCATGAATACCGCCGACGATTGCAAGACCCAATTACAAATGGTCAATGACTATTTTGACCAGATGAAATCGCATTCTGACCGTTTATTATTTTTAGAAGCAGCTTAGACCTGAATTAATTTAGTTTTCTTATTTTTATTTTTTTGTTTTTGTATTGATAGATTGTTATGACTAATAAGCACCCGATTACCGAATGCATTGAAACCCAATTACAGGACTACCTGAATGACCTTAAAGGAACGGCGCCAACTGATATTTATCAAATGGTATTGGCCGTTGTTGAAAAACCGATGTTGGAATTAGTAATGCAACATGCCAAACAAAATCAATCCTTGGCTGCCCAATATCTTGGCATTAATCGCAACACCTTACATAAAAAGCTAGTTGAACATCAGCTACTCAAGTAAATCCTTATAACAAAACCATTTCTTTTAATTAAATCCTCCGAAAATTATGATCCGTACAGCCCTCCTCTCCGTCTCAGATAAAAATGGCATCGTACCTTTTGCCAAATCCCTACATGAGCAAGGTATTAAACTGATTTCTACCGGCGGGACCGCAAAACTCTTGGCCGCAAATAATCTACCAGTGGTTGAAGTCTCTTCCTTAACCAAGTTTCCAGAGATGCTGGATGGTCGTGTAAAAACCCTCCACCCCATGGTATACGGCGGTCTATTGGCTCGTAGAGATTTTCCAGAGCATATGGCAGCCTTGAATGAGCATGGTATCGACATGATCGACATGCTCGTCATCAATCTCTATCCATTCAATGAGACCGTTGCCAAGGAAAGCTGTTCATTTCAAGAGGCGGTAGAAAATATTGATATTGGTGGCCCAGCCATGTTGCGCGCTGCCGCAAAGAATCATCAAGATGTCACTGTGTTGATTTCACCAGAAGATTACGCTCCAGTGTTGGCCGAAATGAAGACCAACAAGAATGTGGTTTCTTATAAGACCAATTTGGCTTTAGCTAAAAAAGTGTTTGCGCATACCGCTCAATATGACGGTGCGATTGCAAACTATCTCTCAGCATTGGGTGATGACTTAGATCATAAGGCGCGCACTGCTTATCCAGAGACTCTGCACCTTGCCGTTGAGAAAGTGCAAGAGATGCGTTATGGTGAAAACCCACACCAATCTGCTGCGTTCTACAAAGACATCTACCCAGTTGATGGCGCACTAGCAAATTACAAACAGCTACAAGGTAAAGAGCTCTCCTATAACAATATTGCCGATGCTGACTCTGCTTGGGAATGCGTCAAGAGCTTTACTGGCAATGCTGATGGCGCTGCAGCTTGCGTCATCATTAAGCATGCCAACCCTTGCGGTGTAGCGGTTGGTGCTACGGCGCTTGAAGCCTATCAAAAGGCATTTAAAACCGATCCTAGCTCTGCCTTTGGCGGCATCATTGCCTTTAACGTTCCCTGTGATGGCGCTGCTGCAGAAGCAATCTCCAAACAATTCGTAGAAGTATTAATTGCCCCTAGCTTTAGCGATGAAGCTAAAGCGATTTTTGCCGCAAAGCAAAATGTTCGCCTCCTAGAGATCCCATTGGGTGCTGCATTTAATACTTTTGATTTCAAACGTGTTGGCGGTGGCTTGCTTGTGCAATCTCCGGACGCTAAAAACGTACTCGAAAATGAAATGCGCGTTGTGAGCAAGCACCTGCCTACCCCAAGCGAAATGCATGACATGATGTTTGCGTGGCGTGTCGCTAAGTTTGTTAAATCGAATGCGATTGTGTATTGCGCTAATGGCATGACACTCGGCATCGGCGCAGGCCAAATGAGCCGTGTAGACTCAGCTCGTATGGCAAGTATTAAGGCGGAAAATGCTGGCTTAAGCCTCAAGGGCTCAGCGGTAGCCAGCGATGCTTTCTTCCCATTCCGCGATGGCTTGGATGTGGTTGTGAATGGTGGTGCTAGCTGTGCGATTCAGCCAGGCGGCAGTATGCGTGATGACGAAATCATTGCGGCAGCGAATGAGCATGGGATTGCCATGATCTTTACTGGCACACGTCACTTCCGCCACTAAGCAATAAATCATCCTAAAGTCTGCAACTCAAATGCGCTGGATTGGAATCGACCCAGGTTTACGGACAACCGGTTTTGGCGTCATCGATGTCGATGGCCAAAAGCTGACCTACGTAGCCTCTGGGACGATTGAGAGTGGTGATCCAACCAAAGGCTTGCCCGAGCGTTTAGGCGCTTTGTATGCTGGCCTGAAAGAAGTTCTAGAGACATATAAACCAGAGTCCGCCGCGATCGAAGAAGTCTTTTTAAACATCAATCCTCGCTCAACCCTCATGCTTGGTCAGGCAAAGGGTGCCGTCATTGCTGCCCTGGTCTCCGAAAAACTCCCGGTAGCCGAGTACAGCGCTCTGCGAGTAAAGCAAGCGATTGTGGGCACTGGCCGTGCGGCTAAGCCGCAAGTACAGGAGATGGTTAAGCGTTTACTTAGATTAAATCGCGCTCCAGGGACGGATGCTTCTGATGCATTAGGCGTTGCCATCTGTGCAGCCCATCATGCGCAAATGCCAAAAGCAATTACAACTGCCTTAGCCCCCAAGAAGCGCAGCAAATAAAGAATAAGCAAAAAATATCTAAAGATATTACAGGTTAAGATCTCTACATGATTGGTCGCATTCAAGGCACTCTCGTTTCAGTTCACCCTCCTCGCCTCTTGGTGGACTGCCAAGGCATTGGTTATGAGGTCGATGTACCAATGAGCACTTTGTATCAGCTGCCTCAAGCTGGCCAAAAAATTACCCTACTGACCCATTTCCAAGTGCGTGAAGATGCGCAACAACTCTTTGGCTTTGCCACCGAAACTGAGCGTGAGGCATTTAGGCAACTCATCAAGATTAGCGGTGTTGGCTCCCGTACAGCACTAGCCGTGCTTTCTGGCATGAGTGTGAATGAACTTGCCCAAGCTATTGCACTCCAAGAAGCCGGTCGATTAACTCAAGTACCTGGTATCGGCAAGAAAACCGCCGAACGTCTTTGCTTGGAACTCAAAGGTAAGCTAGCCCCTGATCTTGGTATTGCTGGCGGCAAGTCTCAAGCGATTGAAGCGAGTAGTGAGGTGTTACAAGCACTCTTGGCTCTAGGCTACTCAGAAAAAGAAGCGCTCCTTGCGTTAAAGCAGATTCCGTCGGATACGAGCGTTTCAGATGGTATTCGCATTGGCTTAAAGTACCTTGCAAAGCTATAAAACCACTACACTTGCAGCATGGCAATTCACACAGACGACCTAAGCTCTATTCCTGAAGATTTACCGGAAGGAAATGACCGCATTGTGAGCGGATCAGCAGGCAATGCTGAAGCCGTCTTTGAAAGAGCGCTGCGCCCAAAACAACTCGATGAGTATGTTGGTCAAACTAAAGCACGCGCCCAATTAGAAATTTTTATCAGCGCAACCAGAACTCGCCAAGAAGCCTTAGACCACGTTCTCTTGTTTGGGCCTCCTGGTCTTGGTAAAACCACCTTAGCCCACATCATTGCCAGAGAGCTTGGCGTGAATTTGCGCCAAACCAGCGGCCCAGTCCTGGACAGGCCAGGTGATCTTGCTGCCTTGCTCACCAATTTAGAAGAAAACGATGTTCTCTTTATTGATGAGATTCATCGCTTATCTCCAGTTGTAGAAGAAATTCTCTATCCTGCGCTTGAAGATTACGGCTTAGACATCATGATTGGTGAAGGCCCTGCCGCTCGCAGCGTGAAGATTGATCTCAAGCCCTTCACGCTCATTGGCGCAACTACTCGAGCCGGAATGCTCACCAACCCATTGCGCGATCGCTTTGGCATTGTGGCAAGACTCGAGTTCTACACCACCGAAGAGCTCACCAAAATTATTGATCGCTCCGCAAGCCTGCTAAAAGCTAACATTGATCCAGAGGGCTCAGTAGAAATTGCGAAGCGTGCTCGTGGCACTCCGCGCATTGCCAACCGTCTACTCCGTCGTGTTCGTGACTATGCAGAAGTCAAAGGCACTGGCACGATTACTAAAGCTATGGCGGATGCTGCGCTGAAGATGCTGGATGTGGATCCAAATGGTTTTGATGTCATGGACAGAAAATTGCTGGAAGCGATCCTGCATAAGTTTGATGGCGGCCCTGTGGGTATTGATAACTTAGCAGCAGCCATTGGTGAAGAACGGGACACAATTGAAGATGTTCTTGAGCCCTACCTCATTCAGCAAGGCTATCTGCAAAGAACATCACGTGGCCGAGTAGCCACTCGCCAAGCTTATGAACACTTTGGTTTAACACCGCCCAGCGGCAATGCTAGCTTAGATATTTAAGCTAGCGTCACTTTTGCAAACTTGCGTTTGCTAATCTGCACCACGTAAGTACCCGCCGCAACTTTTAACTGTTTATCAGTAATCGTTGCGCCATCAATCTTCACACCATTTTGCTCAATGTTGCGATTGGCTTCTGATGTTGATCGAGCTAAGCCAGCGGCCTTCAACAGATTGGCGATTTGCATTGGCGCTCCAGAAAGATTGATTTCTGGAATGTCATCTGGCACACCACCTTTAGCACGGTGATTAAAGTCTTCTAATGCCTTTTCTGCAGCAGCCTGTGAATGAAAGCGCGCAACAATTTCTTGTGCGAGCAGTACTTTGCAATCTTTAGGGTTTCTGCCGGCAGCCACTTCTTGCTTCATCAAATCAATTTCAGCCATAGGGCGGAATGACAACAATATAAAGTAATCCCACATTAATTCATCGGAGATACTCAAGAGCTTGCCGAACATCTCACCAGCAGGCTCACTGATGCCAATGTAATTACCTTTGGACTTACTCATCTTGTCCACGCCATCCAAGCCAACCAGCAGCGGCATAGTCAAAATACATTGTGGCTCTTGGCCATACTCACGTTGAAGCTCCCGCCCAACTAAGAGATTAAATTTCTGATCAGTGCCACCGAGCTCTAAGTCACTCTTCAAAGCAACAGAGTCGTAACCCTGCATCAATGGGTACAAGAACTCATGTACAGAGATGGGTACACCACTACGGTAGCGCTTTGTGAAGTCATCGCGCTCTAACATTTGTGCAACGGTATATCGCGCTGCCAATTGAATCATGCCGCGCGCGCCTAATGGATCGCACCACTCACTGTTGTAGCGCACTTCTGTTCTAGCAGGATCAAGCACCATGCTTGCTTGACGATAGTAAGTCTCGGCATTGACAGCGATCTCTTCGGCCGTCAAAGGTGGGCGAGTTGCGTTGCGACCCGATGGATCACCAATCATGCTGGTGAAATCACCGATCAAGAAAATAACGGTATGGCCTAAATATTGTAACTGACGCAACTTATTTAAAACAACCGTGTGGCCCAAATGAATGTCAGGCGCAGTTGGATCCAGCCCCAGCTTGATTCTGAGCGGGGTCTTGGTAACCTGGCTGCGAGCCAACTTCTGAACCCAGTCCGCTTCAACCAATAACTCATCGCAGCCACGTTTGGTAACTGCGAGCGCCGCAAAGACTTCAGGGGTCAAAGGATATTTTTGTTCTGGTTTAGCTGTCATGCTGATTCGGATTGCTGATTCAGGTAAATGAGTAGTTAAATTGCTACAGCATAATTGTCGCATTCCTGAGAGCGCTATGAACAAACTCCATTCCCTCTACATCGGCCTGATGTCTGGCACCAGCCTAGACGGGATAGATGCTGTTCTAGCCAAGATTGAACCCAAGGGGGAAGCAAGCGCCCTAGATTCTGTGAGTACCCCATTTAGCCCCGATTGACGTAAAGCGCTATTTGAGCTTCAAAGTCCTGGCGCCAACGAGGTCCATCGAGAAAAACAGGCTGGGAATGCCCTAGCCCTGGCTTATGCGGATGCTGTTGAACTGCTTCTAAAAAAAGGTTAATCTGCGAGCTTCAGATATTGCCGCGATTGGCGCGCACGGCCAAACCATTCGTCATCAACCTCATTTAGGCGATATGGCCTATACGCATCAAACACTCAATCCTGCCTTATTGGCAGAAAAAACGGACATCGATGTCATTGCGGATTTCAGAAGTCGAGACATGGCTGCTGGTGGACATGGCGCGCCTTTAGTGCCCGCATTTCATGCACAACAATTTGTAGAAGATCAAAACTTAGCCATGCTCAATATTGGTGGCATCGCCAATCTCACCTTACTTCCTCAGAGTGGCGAAGTGAGCAGTTTTGATTGTGGTCCTGGAAACATGCTGATGGATGCGTGGATACAGGAACATCAAGGCAATGCATTTGATGAGAATGGTAACTGGGCATTACAAGGAAAGGTTAATGAAGCATTACTCACAAAAATGTTGGCCGACCCTTTCTTTGCAAAAACTCCGCCCAAGAGCACCGGCAGAGATGACTTTCATCTGAATTGGTTGCAAGAAAAAATGGGGGATGAAAATCATCTTTGCGAAGATGTACAAGCAACCTTGCTACATCTGACAGCACACTCAGCTCTTGAATCCTGGGCGCATCATGCCCAAAAAACCCAGAAGCTGATTGTCTGTGGTGGTGCCAGAAATAATGCGCTCATGAATTTACTCAAAATAAAAGCGCAGCATTTGTTCAAACACCCATTAGAAATTACAACCAGCGACTCTACTGGCATTGATCCGCAGCTAGTTGAATGGCTGGCCTTTGCATGACTTGCATGGGCTCACAAAGAAAAACGGCCAGCAAATTTGCCAGCCGTTACAGTAGCGAGGGGTCCTAGAATTTTAGGCGCTTGCTATCCAGCTTAGTTAAGCAGAGAAAGAGGACCCGCAACCACAAGTAGTTTTCGCATTCGGATTCTTAATCACAAACTGCGATCCATTAATGTCTTCTTTGTAATCAATCTCAGCACCAACTAAATATTGGAAGCTCATTGAATCTACTAACAAAGTAACGCCATGCTTTTCAAAGAGCGTGTCGTCTTCATTTACAGCATCATCAAATGTGAAGCCATACTGAAAGCCAGAGCAGCCACCGCCTTGTACGAATACGCGCAACTTCAACTCTGGATTGCCTTCTTCCGCAATCAAGTCAGCCACTTTTGCAGCAGCGGCATCCGTGAACACCAATGGGGTTGGTGGCTCAGCCAAGTCTTCTGCGGGTTTTGTCGCTAATTCGGTCATGATGTACTCCTAATTCAAAAGGCAATGTCTTATTGTAGGCTTTAAATGCCCAGCTTGCTGAAGGGTTATTCCCTTGCAAATTAAGGAGATACAGCAATCTGCGTCAAGCCTGTAGTTTCTGGCAAGCCAAACATCAGGTTCATACACTGCACACCCTGGCCCGAGGCACCCTTCACCAAATTGTCCTCAACCACCAAAATCACTAAAGTGTCACCACCGCCTGGGCGATGAATCGCAATCCGAATGCCATTACTGCCGCGCACGGAACGGGTTTCCGGATGACTGCCAGCTGGCATCACATCGACAAACGGCTCGTCTTTATAAAATTGCTCGTACAGATTTTGGTAATCAACCTCTTTACCGGCATCAGTCAACCGCACGTAGAGCGTTGAATGAATCCCTCTAATCATTGGCGTCAAATGCGGCACAAATGTCAAACCAATCTGATCATGGCCCGCAATGGCTTTTAAGCCCTGCTCAATCTCAGGAAGATGACGATGGCCTTTAACGCTATAGGCTTTAAAGTTATCAGCAGCTTCGGATAACAGCGTACCGATCTCTGCTTTACGTCCAGCACCAGAAGTGCCTGACTTTGAATCAGCGATGATGTGTGTGCCATCGATCAAATGCTTGCCGCCAGTTGATGTAGGCGACAGCAATGGTGCAAGACCAAGCTGGACAGATGTTGGATAGCAACCAGCCAAACCCACTACACGCGCTTTCTTAATGGCATCGCGGTTAATTTCTGGCAAACCATAAACGGCTTCAGCCAAAATATCTGGGCAACCATGCTCCATGCCGCACCACTTGGCAAACTCTTTGGTGTCTTTTAAACGAAAGTCAGCCGCAAGATCCAAGACCTTTACATTATTAGCAAGCAACTCTTTTGCTTGCGCCATAGCAACACCATGCGGAGTTGCAAAGAATACCGCATCACATTCGTTGAGCTTTGCTTCATCAGGCGTCGTAAATTTCAGCTCAACACGGCCACGCAAAGATGGGAACATCTCAGCCACTGGCATGCCAGCTTCTGTGCGAGAAGTAATTGCAGTGAGTTTTACCTCGGGATGCTGCGCTAATAAACGCAACAGCTCCACCCCGGTATAACCTGTGCCGCCAACGATGCCTACCTTAATCATGTCTTTCTCCAAAATACCGACCATGAGAAGTTTCTCTCAAAACCTCTGAATACCCCAATTGTAGAAACAAAAAGGGCCGCTTGCGCGACCCTTTCGATAAAACTTGAGCGACTGAAAGAATTAGCGCTTGCTGAACTGCTTACGACGACGCGCGCCGTGCAGACCAGCTTTTTTACGCTCAACTTCACGAGCGTCGCGAGTTACCAAGCCTGCTTTAGACAGAGTTGGCTTCAAAGCGTTGTCGTAGTCGATCAATGCACGAGTAACACCATGACGAACCGCACCAGATTGGCCAGTTTCACCGCCACCAGAAACGTTTACTTTGATATCAAAGGTCGTTAAGTGAGCTGTGAGAGCCAAAGGCTGACGAGCGATCATGCGTGATGTTTCACGAGCAAAATAAGCATCGATAGGCTTGCCATTAACAATAATGTCGCCTTTGCCAGATTTAATGAATACGCGCGCAACAGAACTCTTGCGGCGACCAGTACCGTAATTCCAATTTCCGTAATTAATAGCCATTTGGTTTCCTTAAATCTCTAACGCTTTTGGCTGTTGAGCCGTATGCGGATGATTGGCGTCGCCGTAGACTTTTAATTTCTTGATCATGGCATAGCCTAGCGGGCCTTTGGGCAACATACCTTTCACAGCCTTCTCCAATGCGCGACCTGGGAAACGGTCGTGCATCTTGTCGAAGTTAGTCGAGCGAATACCACCTGGGTATCCGCTGTGACGGTAATAAATCTTGTTCAAGCCTTTTGTGCCAGTGACACGGAGCTTAGAAGAATTGATGACAACAATAAAGTCGCCAGTATCAACGTGTGGGGTGTATTCAGGCTTGTGCTTGCCGCGTAGACGGAGTGCCACTTCACTGGCGACACGACCGAGGACTTTGTCCGTAGCGTCAATCACGAACCATTCATGCACTACCTCATGGGATTTTGCAGAAAAAGTTTTCATGATTTCTCAAATTGTTATGGTCAAAAAAATTACCCCAACCAAATTACGTCCACCTTGGCCCTGCTTATGTATGCAAGCTCGCAGATTCTGCAATTCAACTGGTACAACAAATTACTGCTGACCGGCTCGGTAATTCAGTAAAGCCTTGAATTGTAACCCAAAAAAACCCAGGAACGAGTCCTGGGTTGGAATCCACCCATGTTTGGGTGGAGGAGACACCGGGAGGTAAGTCACAGTCTTATACAAGACTGACTACCAATATGGTTATTGTATCCATATGTATGGTGCGATGCAAGAATATTGACCAAAATCAATTTTTTGCTGTTTTTTTAGTTGTTTTTGCTAGCAAACGAAACACTGTAAATATTGGTAAACTATTGATAATATTGATTAATTTAAGAGAAGTTAGGGGTCACTACTATGGAATGTCGAGTATCTTGGTTGAGTAATGGCGGCATGGCTTTTTCAGCCGAAACCGGCAGTGGTCACCTCGTAAATATGGATGGCGCCCCTGAAGCGGGCGGCAGAAACCTAGGCCAAAGGCCAATGGAGCTACTTTTAGCCAGTGCAGGCGGTTGCTCTGCATTTGATGTGGTTTTAATGCTACAAAGGTCTCGATAGGCCATTAGCGGCTGTGAAGTCGCCCTCCAGGCTGCACGGGCTACAGAAGACCCCAAAGTCTTCACCAAGATCAATTTGCACTTTACGGTCAAAGGAAAAGACCTAGACCAGGCGAAAGTGGACCGCGCCGTAAAGTTCTCGCATGAGAAATATTGCTCCGCCACTACTATGTTGGCCAAAACGGCTGAACTCACTTACAGCGTGGAAATTATTTCAGAATAAGTGCAGAGTCAATCGATAAGCCGGATTCTGTCGCCTAGCTTTGCATCTAGGGGCAATCATTCCTCTAGGCCGGCAGTTACCTGACGGCTCAAGCTCCCTACCCGCAGACTCAGCGGGACGCCTCATCGCCTGCTTACTTGGGATTGCTCCAGGTGGAGGTTACCGCGTTTCACCGTAACTAAATGCGCTCGTCTCTGTGGCCCTATTCCTCACGTCGCCGTGGATGGCCGTTAGCCATCACCCTTCCCTATGGAGTCCGGACTTTCCTCCCCCTCAATAAAAGAGGCAGCGATTGCCCAATTGACTCTGCGCCTGCAGTCTAACGCAGTCAGGAAAATTTGGCCAAGAAAGGAATAAAGTTCAGGCATTCTGTTTTTACATGAGTGTCCAAGCAATCGTTTCGCCAGCACGCAGCGGAACAATCGTGGCATCACCCAATGGCAATTCAGCAGGAATATTTTGGGCTTGCTTTGCCAATGTAATTGTTTTGCTATTGCGCGGTAATGAGTAAAAATCAGGGCCAAAGAAACTCGCAAAGCCTTCTAACTTATCCAACTTTCCAACGCTTTCAAATGCTTCAGCATATAAACCAAATGCGTTAAATGCACTGTAGCACCCTGCGCAACCACAAGCAGCCTCTTTAGCGCCCTTAGCATGTGGTGCACTATCGGTCCCCAAGAAGAAACGAGGACTACCGCTAGTGGCAACTTCCATTAGAGCAACCCGGTGCTCTTCACGCTTGAGTACTGGCAAACAATAATTGTGTGGACGAATGCCACCAGCAAAAATCGCATTGCGGTTCATAAGTAAATGTTGCGGCGTAATTGTGGCGGCAATAGTGTTTTTTTCAGCGGTCGAAGCATCACGCACATAGTGAGCAGCTTGCTTAGTGGTGATGTGTTCAAACACAATCTTTAGCTCAGGAAATTTTTTGCGCAAAGGCTGTAATACAGTATCGATAAAGACTGCCTCACGATCAAAGATATCAATATCAGAACTGGTTACTTCACCATGCACCAATAAGGGCACACCAAGCTCTTGCATTACCTCGAGAGCTGCATGGCAATGCTTTAGATCGCTCACACCTGCATCGCTGTTTGTTGTTGCGCCTGCAGGGTATAGCTTAAAAGCAGAAATTCCTGCAGTCTTAGCATTACGCACTTCATCAGTAGAGGTATTGTCTGTGAGATACAGGGTCATCAATGGAGTAAAACTACTTCTCCCCAAGGACTTTAAATTGGCTTGAATGCGTGATTGATAAGCGTTAGCCAATTCCACAGTGGTCACTGGTGGCTTTAAGTTTGGCATGATGATGGCACGCGCAAATTGCCGTGCAGTATCAGCCAATACATCTTTCATCACCTCGCCATCGCGAATATGTAAATGCCAATCATCTGGCTGAATCAATTGAATTTGAGTGAGGCTATTAGACATATTATTTTTCTAGCAAGATGATGCGAAAGTCATTCACATTCGTAAGTGTAGGGCCATTTTCCACCAAAGCGCCTAATTCCGCAAAGAAGCCATAACAATCATGCGCTGATAAGAATTTTTCTGGCGATAGACCTGCAGTTTTGGCAGATTGATAGGCGGCGCCATCAAACCAGACTCCGGCATTCTTCTCTGCCATCAATACCATCCGTATCGGCTGCTAAGGCTGCGATATTGGGTAAATCAGAAGTTGCAGCAAACAGAGAGAGTAGGTATTCGCTAGAACGGCCCCCACGCCCTTTAATTCCAGATGGAATAGTGACGGTACATTCTCCACCGGATATTAGGGCAAGCGGTTTTATTCCTTTAGCTACATGGTCATGCACTAAAGCAGCCTGCTCAACGCCAATCTCTTGCGCCTCACCAGTCATCGTATCCCCCAGAATGATTGGTTCATATCCCTGAGCATGAGCATACTCAGCGGCAGCTTCTAGGCTTTTATAAGCGGTTGCAATCACATGATTCGCTACTTGAGCATTCACTAAATCAGCATCTTTTAGCGTTTCGGGCTTTTCACCCACTAAACCTTGTTTGAGATGATTGATTACAGCTGTCGGAATAACAGACTCATTCAGATCATACTTTTGCAAAATATTAAGAGCATCTAAGTAGGTTGAATAATCAGCTGCGCACGGACCACTGGCGATATCCGCAGGAGAATCTCCCGTCACATCGGAAATTAATAAAGCCTCTACTATTGCGCCACGAGCAATTGTCACTCTCGCCAAATTACCACCCAAGATTGCGGATAAATGCTTACGTACTACATTCATTTCCTCAATTGGGGCACCACTACGCAAGAGGGCCTCTGTAGTCTTGCGCATGTCATCAATCGAGATTCCTTCTTGCAGCAAAGTCAACAAACTAGAGCCTCCGCCAGATACCAAGGCAATCAACACATCGCCCTGTTCGAGCTGATTGGTTAACGCATAAATCTCTTTTGCCCCATTCATACCCGCCTGATCTGGTACTGGGTGTCCAGCCTCAACGATTTTGATATGAGATGTTGGCGAGTTATGTCCATAGCGCGTCAGTACAACGCCTTCTAATTTCACTTGCGGCCAATTCGTTTTTGCATAGGCTTCTAAAGCGCTTGCCATAGAAGCGCTGGCGTTGCCAGCACCAACTACCAGGCACCTACCTTGAGGCTCTTCCCCTTTGGGAAATATCGGTGCCAAATATTGCGGAACAATCACTTGTGGATCAGCAACCGATACGGCTGCGGCAAAGGCGTTTTTTAAAATAGCTTCTTTGCTAATTGAATCAGAAAGTGAAGTGGCGTCTTGAGTCATTAAGCTATTCTAATCAAGAGTGGCGCGTTCCTGCATTTGCCACCTCTCCGCATACTTGCCCTTCTCCGCTAGCAACTCTTCATGCGTTCCTCGCTCCAAAATCTGCCCATGATCCATCACCAGAATTTGATCAGCATGAATAATTGTGGAAAGTCGGTGCGCAATGATGAGGGTCGTACGGTTTTTGGCTAGGCCAAGCAATTCTTCCTGAAAAGCGCGCTCTGTTTTAGAGTCCAGAGCTGAAGTAGCTTCATCGACAATCAGCATAGCGAGCTTTTTGCGGAGGGTGCTAGCAATTGTCACGCGTTGCTTTTCACCGCCAGATAACTTTAGACCCCGTTCGCCCACTTGAGTGTCATAACCCTCTGGCAAGCGCTTGATAAAGCCGTCGATTTGCGCCGGCTCTAGCAGCTTCCTGGACTTCTTCTATTGTTGCGGAAGGATCGCCATAAGCGATGTTATATCCAATCGTATCATTGAATAAAACCGTATCTTGTGGAACGATGCCAATCACTGTGCGCAAGCTAGCTTGAGTGACATTTTTAATATTTTGTCCATCAATCAGAATTTCTCCTGACTGAACATCATAAAAACGAAACAACAGTCTCGCCAAAGTACTTTTACCCGCTCCACTTTGCCCAACTACAGCAGTACTTTTCCCGACGGGAATGTTGAAACTAACATCACGCAAAATTTCACGCTTAGAGCGTCATAGTGAAAAGAAACATACTCAAACCGCACATCGGGGCCATTGCCACGATGATGAATCTGTAGGGATTTTGCGCCCAGAAAATCCGCAATCTCTTTATCGATATTGAGTAAAGAGAACATCCGATCCATATCCGTCAAAGGCTGCGTAATCTCTTGATAAATCACTCCAAGACAATTAAGCGGCATATAGAGCTGAATCATTAAGGTATTGACCAAAACTAGGTCACCCAAAGTCATGGTGCCATTGACAACGCCTACGGTAGCACGACAGAGAATGAGCATTAAGCCAACCGCAATCATGATCTGCTGTCCCAGATTCAGAAAAGCCAAAGTCTTTTGCGACTTCACCGCTGCCGCTTGATAGCGCAACAGATTCTCGTCATAACGACTCGATTCAAAAGCTTCGTTACCAAAATACTTGACTGTCTCAAAGTTCAAGAAAGAATCAATCGCTGTTTGATTGGCCTTTGAGTCAATATCGTTCATGGTGCGACGGTAATGTGTACGCCATTCCGTCACCACAATCGTGAAAGCAATATAAAGAATCAACGCGACTAAAGTGATTGCAGCAAACCAAATGTCGTAGGAGTAGGCGAAATAACCCAGCACCAAACAAAACTCAATAAGCGTTGGCGGAATGCTGTAGACCGAATAAGAAATGAGCGATTGAATACCGCGTGTGCCACGCTCAATATCTCGACTCACATCGCCAGTCTGGCGAGCCAAATGAAAACTGAAGGCCAATGAATGCAAATACTCAAAAACTTGAAGCGTCACTTTTCGAACGGCGTTTTGGGTGACTTTGGCGAACAGGGCTTCACGTAGCTCAGTAAATAGAGGTGCGGAAATTCTAAATAAGCCATAAGCGACAATAATGCCTAGAGGCACAACCAGAAGCGTCTAGGATGAGTTTGCCTTAATGCCTAAGGAGTCGATCCACTCCTTCATCACAATCGGAATGCCCAAATTGGCAACCTTGGCGGCCACTAAGCAGCTAAGGGCAATGATGACCCGATAACGATACTCAAAAAGATAAGGAAGGAGGTCGCGGATAACGCGCCAGTCACCTCGTTGAGGCGTTTTTGAATCTGCGCTACCGTGATGATGTCCCGATGAATGTCTCATCGCTCTACCTTATTCCTAATTGATCATTTAATTCAGCCTAGTCAGCCGAAAACAATTTCAGAATAGCCTCACCATTGCTGCGTGAGAAACATTTCTTTGCGGCATCCTCATAAGACAGCCACTCATATGCGACATGCTCTCTGGGGGCGAGAGTAATTGAAGTGTTGTCTGGAGCTTTTAGCGCAAACCAATGCTCAGTATTTCGGGTGACGCCGGGAGCATAACGAAAGCGCCATTCAGGGTAAATTTCATACTCGATTTGATGATGCATATTTTGCAATGCACCTGTCGGCAGCTGATTTACGGCAATGCCCGTTTCTTCAAAAACTTCGCGAGTGGCAGCCAAAGCAAGATCTTCATTCGGCATATCAAGACTACCGGTTACCGACTGCCAAAAGCCCGCTCTATCGGCGCGCTCTATCAATAAAACATCCCTATCTGATTTGTAGATAACTACTAAAACCGAAATAGGGATTTTCAAAGCTGAGGGATAACGGCTACTTAAGCTGTTTTAAGCGGCAGGTGCAGCTACTTAACGCAAGCGGATATGCAACTCACGCAACTGACGCTCATCCACCGGGCTAGGAGCCTGAGTTAATAGGCATTGCGCACGTTGCGTTTTAGGGAAGGCAATCACATCACGAATCGATTCGGCGCCCGTCATCATCGTGACAATACGATCTAAACCAAACGCAATACCGCCATGTGGAGGCGCGCCATACTGCAGAGCATCCAACAAGAAACCGAACTTCGCTTGCGCTTCTTCAGCATTAATCTTCAACGCGCGGAAGACCTGACTTTGAACCGCCTCTTGGTAGATACGTACTGAGCCACCACCAATTTCGCTACCGTTCAATACCATGTCATACGCTTTGGCTAAACACTTGCCAGGATCAGATTCCAAGTACTGCATGTGCTCATCTTTAGGGCTTGTGAACGGATGATGGCAAGCAACCCAACGCGCTTCGCCTTCATCGTAATCAAACATCGGGAAATCAACCACCCATAATGGCTTCCAGCCTTCGGTAAAGAGACCATGCGCTTTACCCCAAGCAGATTGGCCAATGCGCAAACGCAGATTACCAATAGCATCATTCACTACTTTTTCTTTGTCAGCGCCGAAGAAAATGATGTCGCCATCTTTTGCCCCAGTGCGCTTCAAAATGCCCTCAATCGCTGCATCATGCAAATTCTTCACAATAGGCGACTGCAAACCATTGCGCCCTTCAGCAACTGAATTGACCTTAATCCAAGCCAAGCCTTTAGCACCGTAGATGCTGACAAACTGAGTGTAATCATCAATTGCGCTACGGCTAATTTCAGCGCCACCAGGAACACATAGGCCAACAACACGCCCGCCAGCTTGATTAGCCGCACCGGAGAAGACCTTGCAATCAACGTCTTTCATCAAGTCAGTCAATTCAGTGAACTCAAAGTTCACACGTAAATCTGGCTTATCAGAGCCAAAACGCGCCATACCATCTGAATACGGCATGGTCGGAAATGGATTGGGCAATTCCACATTCATCGTTTTTTTGAAGATATGACGAATCATGTTTTCAAACAAATCACGAATCTCTAACTCGCTTAAGAACGCAGTTTCACAGTCGATCTGCGTAAATTCTGGTTGACGATCGGCGCGCAAATCCTCATCGCGGAAACACTTGGTAATTTGATAGTAACGATCAAAACCAGCCACCATAAGCAATTGCTTAAACAACTGTGGAGACTGTGGCAATGCGAAGAATTGGCCGTCGTGCACACGAGATGGCACTAGATAATCGCGCGCGCCCTCTGGGGTGCTTTTGGTAAGCATCGGCGTTTCGATGTCGATAAAGCCTGCATCATCTAAATAACGACGACACTCCATTGCTACGTTGTAACGCAAACGCAAATTCTTCTGCATTTGTGGACGACGTAAATCCAATACGCGACGAGTGAGACGAGTTGTCTCTGACAAATTTTCATCATCAATCTGAAACGGTGGAGTTACAGATGCGTTCAAGATCACCAAGTTGTTGCACAGAATTTCTACTTTGCCGCTAACTAAATCCACATTCTCAGTGCCAGAAGGACGTGCGCGCACAAGTCCTTTAATCTGAATACAAAATTCACTACGCACCTGCTCTGCAATGGCGAACATTTCTGGATGATCTGGATCACAAACCACTTGCACGAAACCTTCGCGGTCACGCAAGTCAATAAAGATCACGCCTCCATGGTCACGACGGCGATTCACCCATCCAGAGAGCGTGACTTCTTGACCAATCAGTGAATCAGTTACCTGACCGCAGGTATGGCTTCGCATCGACATAACACTTTCCTATAAATCAAAAATGGTGTGGCAACTGGGATCCAGCTAAACCACCAGAACTATTGGGATGGACAGAGCCCATTGAAACAATATGCTTCAAAGCCTCTTCCACACTCATCTCCAATTCAATGGTTTGCGCACGGGGTACGATCATAAAAAAACCGGAAGTGGGATTTGGAGTTGTTGGCAAAAACACGTTAACGTAATCTTCACCTAATTTAGCAGCGACTTCCTTTGCAGGTGTACCCGTTTTAAAAGCAATCACCCATGAATCAGCATGGGGGTAACGAATTAATAAGGCCTTACTAAACGCTTGACCACTTCCTGAAAACAAAGTGGATGACACTTGTTGAACGCTTGAATAAATTGAACGCACAACTGGGATGCGATTAATTTGCTTGTTCCACATCCGAATCCACCACTGACCAGCAAAGCTGATTGCCAAAAATCCAGTGAGCATGATTACAGACATCACAATCAAAATACCCACACCTGGCAGCTCACGGAAATGCTGGAGATCTGATGCGAATTGGCGAGGGAAAACGGTAATCATGGCCTGCATTACAGAACCAAATACGCCATCGAGCAGGCTCAAGCCCCATGCAATCACCCAAATGGTGATCGACAATGGTGCCCATACGAGGATGCCAGCGATAAAGTATTTTTTCATATGTTCTGCCTAAGTCGCTATTTTAACGGGTTAGCAGCCAATCAGCGAGAGACTAATAAATGCCTAGGCTGATGATCAAAATTCCGGCTAAAAACCCGCCGGCAAACAACAAGGCGCCCGCCAAAAGGCGATGTGTGCGTCGCTCCTGCAGTAAAAGGGCCTTTAAAACCTCTAATTCGCCATTTTGGTCTTTTACTTGAGCTCGGCCTTGCGCCAGGCTATCCGCAATTAGCCGGGGCAATGTGGGCAAAATTTTGGCCCAAGTTGGCGCCTCTTTCTGTAAACCATCCAATAGACCGCGCCAACCTAACTGCTTGCTCACCCACTTTTCCAGGATTGGCTTAGCTGTTTTCCAAAGATCGAGGTCGGGATCCAATTGACGAGCCAATCCTTCAACATTCAAAAGGGTTTTTTGCAGCAAAGTCAATTGCGGCTGAATTTCCACCTTAAAGCGGCGTGAGGTCTGGAATAAACGCATCAAGACAATACCCAAGGAAATCTCTTTGAGCGGACGATCAAAATACGGCTCGCATACAGAGCGCACCGCGCCTTCCAATTCTTCAACGCGGGTATTAGCAGGAACCCAACCGGACTCGATATGCAATTGGGCAACACGGCGGTAGTCTCGGTTAAAGAAAGCCAAGAAATTCAGAGCTAGATAATTTTTATCTGACTCACTCAGAGCGCCAACAATTCCAAAGTCAAGTGAGATGAAGCGGCCAAATGTTTCTGGCTCCAAGCTAATCATGATATTTCCTGGATGCATATCCGCATGGAAAAAACCATATTCAAAAACTTGTGTAAAAAATATTTCTACGCCATCAGCAGCCAGCTTTTTAAAGTCAACGCCCGCTTCACGCAAGGCTGTGGTTTTTCCAATCGAGATGCCATACATTCTTTCCATGACAATCACATTGGTATGACACAAATCCCAATACATTTCAGGGATCATTAATTTTTTAGAGTCGACAAAATAACGGCGCAACTGGCTTGCATTCGCAGCCTCACGCATGAGATCTAACTCATCATGCAAATACGTATCAAACTCCTCCACGTTCTCGCGCGGCTTTAAGCGACGACCATCCTCAGAGCCTTTTTCAATCACTTTAGCCAAGTCATACATCAAAGCCAGATCACCCTCAATCACCGGCAGAATGCCAGGGCGCAAGACCTTAATGGCTACAGCACGACCTTCCCATTCAGGATGTTTGTGTGTGCCGCGCAACACTCCAAAATGCACCTGCGCTACAGAAGCGCTGGCAACGGGAGTGGCATCAAAGCTAATAAAAACTGCTTCAATGGGTTGGCCTAAATCTTCTTCAATTAAGCGACGAGACTCTTCATTAGAGAATGGCGGGACTTGATCTTGAAGCTTTGCCAATTCATTCGCGATATCTTCTGGCAACAAATCACGACGCGTAGACAGCACTTGCCCAAACTTCACAAAAATTGGGCCCAAGGCTTCAAGCGTTAGCCGAATACGCTCACCTCTTGGCAAATGAGTGCCCGGTGAAATCCAACAAAGCACGGTGAAAAAACCACGACGAATTTCAGGCTTTAAAAGATCGCGCAGAAGCGGTAATAAACCATAACTCCAGGCGGTAAAAAAAATGAAATAGAGGCGAGCAATTCGACGCACGATTTATTTAGCCTTTTGCTCTAAGAGCTGAATGCGCTTTTCCATGCGATCCACAGATTCACGCAATGCGCTTAATTCAGATTTACGAACCATGAAGTCTCGCTTATTTAAAAGCACTTTTTTCTCTTCACTCACATACTCCACTACATTGTCCAGCAAATCGGCGGCGGCAGAACGTGTAGCAGAAACCAACTTTTTGCCATGCCTAACAGCAAAGTTAGCAGGGGCATCGCCCATCAAGCGCGCTAAATCTTCTTCGTATTCCCATCGCAGCTGCCCCGCAAGCCGACCCAATAATTGAGCCAAGTCGGCATCACCAGTAATTTTGACCGCCTTAAAAGCCTGCTCTCGCAATGATCCGCTGCTTCCAGCTAAATCACTTAAAGCTTTAGCGGAAACCTCTAAGGTGAGCGCAGGGACATCAACTGATTGCAGGCTAGTCAACAAGCCATCAGGCTTGATCTCGAAGCACAGATCACCCAGTGGCAACCGCAACACAATCGTTTGATTCTCATGCCGCGCTAATTCAGCCCTGGCCCAAGGCTCAGCTCCAAGAACGTGGTTTATTCCCCGGCAAGTAGCACCAGAAGCGATCGTATGGGTGGTTGAAAAATGTGTATTCATAAGTGTGAAAAACCCGCACAAGTGCGGGTTTTCCGACGGAAAGCACCTCAAGCTTAAACCAACTGGGAGATACCCGCCAGTACCCAGCCACCAGGGCCATCAACTGGCTTGCTTAAATTCCAGATTTCGGAGAAATCACTTGCTGGAGCACCCTGCTGCTCGCGAATCATGCCACTGAACTGAACACTACAGCAATAATGCGCATCTGCCGTCTCAATACCTAAAAGTTGCGCATTAATCGTCACGACATCAGTTTGATTACTTGTATCCGACCGACCCGCTAAATCCTGCTGAATAGTCGCAAACATTTCTGGCGTAGTAAACTCGCGCAAAGAGGCGAGATCGCCTTGATCCCACGCTTTTTGCAAAGTAACAAAATATTGCTTGGCGTTCTCAAGAAATGTTTGTTGATCAAAGCCTGGGGGCAAGGTTGATTGAAATGGCTCAGGCTCAGCCCCCACCCCACAAAATGGATTTGCGGCAGGGGTAAAGGCCGGCTCCTGTCTTGGCATCTCAACAGAATTACGCTGCGCGCCTGGGGCAGGCGCATTGGAATTTTGTCCGGCACCAGATAAGGCTGGCAACATTTTGCGCATGATGAACATAATTGCAAAGCCCGCCAACATCCCAATCAGCAAACCTGTAATCAGTGAAGAGCCAGCCTCTCCTAATCCAAAATGGAACAGGTAGCCAATTCCTAAGCCGGCTGCCAATCCACCCAAAATACCGCCCATGCCGGCAAAACGACTAGGCGCAGGCGCTTGAGGTGTTTTGGCTGGAGCTGCAGGTTGCGCTTGCTGCGCAGGCTTCTGAACTGGCGCAGCTTGTTTTTGCATTGGAGCACTAGGTGCGCGACCAATGCTTTTGCCACCACCTAAACGTGCCGCATCTACATGACCCACTGTCGCAAATATCAGCGCAAGACTGAATAGAGTCGCTTTGAAAAAATGTTTGTTCATTGATATTTACCCCTTCTTATAACTGCTGAACTTCTTTAGTTTTTAAGAGTTTAAAAACTATACAACCATCAGTATTTAATACCAATATGTAGGGCAACGATACCCCCAGTCATTCTGTGGGTTTCCACCTCATCAAAACCCATCCCCAACATCGTTTCTTTGAGAGCTTGGGCATCCGGATGCATGCGAATGGATTCCGCCAAATAGCGATAGCTTTCTGAGTCCTGCGCAATCTTTTCTCCCAACCAAGGCAAAACCTTGAATGAATAAGTGTCATATACCGGCTGCAAAAAGGCATCAGGTTTTGAAAACTCCAATACCAATACACGCCCCCCCGGTTTAATGACACGGCGCATTTCGCGCAAGGCGACATCTTTGTGAGTCATATTGCGCAAACCAAAAGCGACAGTGACGACATCAAAATGATTATTGGGGAAAGGGATTTTTTCAGCATCAAACTGCACACAGGGCAAAGCCATCCCGCGATCTAAGAGGCGATCACGACCAACCCCCAGCATGGAAGCATTGATATCGCTCAACCAAACTTGCGCATCCGGATTGCGACCCCAATCAGCGGCTTTCGCAAACGCAGCGGCTAAATCACCTGTACCGCCAGCAATATCCAACACTTTTTGTCCAGAACGGACATTGGCGCGAGCAATCGTTATCTTCTTCCAGACGCGGTGCAACCCAAATGACATCAAGTCATTCATCACGTCGTATTTACTAGCTACCGAATGAAAAACCTCAGCAACCTTACCCGCCTTCTCGGCCTCATCAACACTTTGATATCCGAAGTGAGTTTTACTCATTAGTGACTTCCACAAGAATAGTCATGCGAATGTCCTGCCTGCGCTATAGGGGTGTCTCGATCAAGACCTGCAGTAGCCAATTTATCCAAATGTTCTTTCCATAATTGTTCTTGGTTTTCAGCCAAAAACAATAAGTAATCCCAAGTGTACAAACCAGACTCATGCCCATCTGAAAAGATCGGCTTAAGCGCATAGTGACCCACAGGCTCAAGGTTTGCAATTAAGACATCACGCTTACCCGTTTGCAATGTTTCTTGTCCAGGCCCATGGCCTTGCACTTCAGCGGATGGAGATAGCACTCGCAGCAACTCAAAAGGTAAGCGATAGACTTTCCCATCCTCATAAGAAAGCTCCAAAACTTTGGATTGCTGATGAACAACAATATTGCTTGGCATCATTAAACGAGAACCCTCTCAATACCGCCTTGGTTTGCTTTGGCCACGTAGTCTTGCATCCAATCTTTACCAAGCAGCTTGTGAGCCATCTCAACCACAATGTAATCCGCTGTTGTATCACTATCCGCATCAAAACGTGTAAGGCCTTGCAAACAGGATGGGCAGCTAGTGAGCACTTTAACGTCGCCAGTGAAATCGCCTTTGCGCAATTCATTGGCGCCTTTTTCCATCTCAATTTGTTTGCGGAAACGTACTTGAGTAGAAATATCAGGGCGAGTCACAGCCAAAGTTCCGGATTCGCCACAGCAACGATCATTCTTCTGAATAGCTTTGCCATCTTCTAGCTGAATGAGTTCATTCACGGTCTTCAAAGGATCTTGCAATTTCATTGGAGAGTGACAAGGATCGTGATACATGTATTTCACGCCCGTGACACCAGAAAGCTTGACACCCTTTTCCGCCAAGAATTCATGAATATCGACGATGCGACAGCCAGGGAAAATTTGCTCAAACTGATATCCAGCTAGCTGGTCATAACAAGTACCGCAAGAAACCACTACGGTCTTAATGTCTAAGTAATTGAGGGTATTGGCAACACGATGGAATAACACACGGTTATCCGTAATCATCTTCTCGGCTTTATCAAAATCGCCATTACCTCTCTGTGGATAACCGCAGCAAAGATAACCTGGAGGCAGAACAGTTTGTACACCCACATTCCACAACATGGCTTGAGTCGCTATGCCCACTTGAGAGAACAAGCGCTCAGATCCACAACCCGGGAAATAAAACACCGCCTCGGTATCAGCAGAAGTCGTTTTCGGATCACGAATAATCGGAACGTAATTTGCATCCTCAATATCCAACAAGGCACGCGCAGTCTTCTTCGGAAGATTGCCTGGCATCTTCTTGTTCACAAAGAAAATTGCCTGCTCTTTAACGCTCGGTTTACCCACCGTCGCAGGTGGATGCGTGGTTTGTTGTTTAGCAAATGTCCGCAGCACATCATTACCAAAACGCTGCAACTTATAACCCCAACCAATCATCGTCTTACGCGCGAGATGAATAGCTTCCGGGCTAGTGGCGTTAAGGAAGAACATTGAAGCAGCAGTCCCTGGATTAAAACGCTGCTGACCCATCTTGCGCAATAAATTACGCATATTCATGGTGACAGCACCAAAGTCAATCTTGACTGGACATGGCGTTAAACATTTATGACACACCGTGCAATGCGCAGCTACGTCATCAAACATCTCCCAATGACGAATCGAAACGCCACGGCGTGTTTGCTCTTCATATAAGAAGGCTTCAATTAACAATGAAGTCGCCAAAATCTTATCGCGTGGACTGTAGAGCAGGTTTGCTCGTGGCACATGGGTTGAGCAAACAGGCTTACATTTGCCGCAACGCAAACAATCTTTCACGCTATCCGCAATCGCCCCAATGTCGCTTTGCTGCATGATGATCGACTCATGTCCCATCAAACCAAAGCTTGGCGTATAGGCCATGCTGAGATCGGCATGCGGCATCAACTTGCCTTTATTAAAGCGGCCTTCTGGATCAACGCGATTTTTATAACCACGGAAATCGTTTAATTCAGCTTCGGTCAAATACTCTAGCTTGGTAATACCAATGCCATGCTCACCAGAGATCACGCCATCTAGCGAGCGCGCTAGTTTCATGATGCGATCTACAGCACGATGCGCATCTTGCAACATCTCATAGTCATCGGAGTTCACAGGAATATTCGTATGCACGTTACTGTCACCAGCATGCATATGCAACGCAACGAATACACGCTTGCGCAAAATATTCTTATGAATTGCTTCGAGCTCAGCGAGGATCGGCTCAAATGCGAGACCGCAAAAAATAATACGCAACTCAGAACGTACTTCTTCTTTCCATGAAGCGCGCAAGCTATAATTTTGCAGTTGCGGAAAATACGTATCCATCTGCGTCAGCCATTCAGCCCAACGCGTGCGAACTTTTGCAATTAACTCTAAGGCCTGCTGAACGCGATCACCCAGGATGTCCGCAGTGGGACTTTCATATTCCTCATCGCTTTTACCTAGGGGTAAGGCGCTCTTTTTCAAAAAGCTTTCAAGGCCATCTAGTACTTGCAGCTTGTTCTTCAGTGACAACTCAATATTGATGCGATCGATGCCGTCGGTGTACTCACCCATGCGCGGCAGCGGAATCACAACGTCTTCGTTGATCTTAAAAGCGTTGGTATGACGTGCGATGGCCGCCGTACGGGCGCGATCTAACCAAAACTTTTTACGCGCTTCCGCACTCACGGCGACAAAGCCTTCGCCAACACGCAAATTGGCCATGCGCACTACTTCACTCGTAGCAGCAGCAACAGCTTCTTCATCATCGCCAGCAATGTCGCCAATCAATACCATCTTTGGCAAGCTATTGCGTTTCGATTTAGTGGAATAACCCACTGCACGCAAGTAGCGATCATCCAAATGCTCAAGACCAGCCAATATCGGGCCGCCTTGCTTACTTTGGGTTTCGAGGTAAGCCTTAATTTCAAAAATACTTGGAATGGCTTCACGTGCTTGTCCAAAGAACTCCAAACAAACGGTGCGCATATACTTTGGCATACGATGCAATACCCAAGTTGCACTGGTAATCAAGCCATCACAACCCTCTTTTTGCACACCAGGCAGACCCGCTAAAAACTTATCGGTAACGTCTTTCCCTAAACCTTCCTTACGGAAACGTTTGCCTTCAACTTCCAATAATTCTTTTTTAAGAATGCGTTCACCTGGCTCACTATTGCCATCTGACCAAGTCAATTGAAAACGTACTGTTGCTACATCATGGATCTTGCCCATGTTGTGGGCAAGTCGTTCAACGTCTAACCAGTTGCCGTGAGGATCAACCATGCGCCAACTAGCAAGATTGTCCAAAGCAGTTCCCCAAAGCACCGCTTTTTTACCACCCGCATTCATCGCAATATTACCGCCAATACAACTTGCATCCGCAGAAGTAGGATCGACCGCAAACACAAGACCAACATGCTCTGCGGCATCCGATACGCGACGCGTTACAACGCCTGCGCCAGTGAAAATCGTTGAGACTTCATGATCAAGCTCTGGTAATTTTTTGAGCTTCACTCCACCAATATCTTGTAGCTTCTCAGTATTAAGTACCGCGGACATCGCATACAAGGGAATAGCGCCACCGGTATAGCCAGTGCCACCTCCACGAGGAATAATTGTGAGACCCAATTCAACACAAGCCTTCACCAATCCTGGAATTTCGGATTCATAATCTGGCTTTAAAACTACCAGCGGGAATTCAACACGCCAGTCTGTTGCGTCAGTAACATGCGCGGCACGAGAGACACCATCAAAACAAATATTATCCGCAGCGGTATGACGACCCAACTCTTTGCGAGCGCGCTTGCGGATCTGCTGAACTTCTTTAAATCCGTTCTCGAAATTTTCAATAGCGCGATAAGCGGCGCTCAATAAAATTTCCACTTGATCCGCAGAATCGCCAATATTGCGTTTCTTGACTTCACCCAAACGATGCCAAAGAGCGTCCGTTAACTGCTTGCGGCGATTAAGGCTATCTAGCAAATCATCTTGCAAGAATGGGTTACGCTGAACCACCCAAATATCACCCAGAATCTCAAAAAGCATACGAGCTGAACGGCCTGTGCGACGAACGCCACGCAATCCATTTAGAACACGCCATGACTCCTCGCCCAATAAGCGAATAACAATCTCTCGATCGGAAAAGGAGGTGTAGTTGTAGGGTATTTCACGCAAACGGGGGAAACCCGCCTCAGCGTCCAACAACTGGTTTAAAGCTAGTGGGGCGTTCATAGCGACATATTTGATAAATAATCATTTTAATTGAGCAAACCTGATACTGGCAGGATTCCTGGAAAGCCGCTCTCAAAAGGGATCAACCCTTGCAAATCTAATGACTTAGGAGCCATCCGTGGTACGCTCATCAGATGGCAACGAACTATTTAAAGAAAATTTTATCGGCTCGCGTCTATGACGTAGCCAGGGAAACCGAACTTCAGCTCGCCCCAGAACTGACTAAGCGTTTGGGTAACCAGGTTCTCCTAAAACGAGAAGATAACCAACCGGTTTTTTCCTTCAAACTGCGTGGCGCCTATAACAAGATGGCCCATTTACCCCCAGAAGCCCTAAAACGCGGGGTTATTGCCGCTTCCGCGGGCAATCATGCCCAAGGCGTAGCCCTTTCAGCCGCCAAAATGAAGTGCAAGGCCGTGATTGTGATGCCGGTGACCACCCCTAGCGTCAAAATCGATGCCGTCAAGGCTCGCGGCGGGTCTTGGGTAGAAATCATCCTCCATGGCGAGTCCTATAGCGATGCTTTTAAGCATTCTGAGGTTTTAGGCAAAAAGCGGGGCCTAACTTTTGTTCACCCCTTTGACGATCCTGATGTCATCACCGGCCAAGGAACCATCGCCCATGAAATTTTTACCCAGTACGACAAACCCATAGATGCAGTATTTGTCGCAATCGGTGGTGGCGGTCTTATCGCCGGTATTGGTGAGTACATCAAAGCGATTAGCCCAAAGACAAAAGTAATCGGCGTTCAAGCATCAGACTCTGATGCCATGAATCAGTCCCTCAAAGCGAATAAGCGCATTGAGATGAAGGATGTTGGTTTGTTTTCTGATGGCACCGCTGTGAAGTTGGTTGGCAAAGAAACTTTCCGGATCTGCAAAAAAGTAGTTGATGAAATTGTCACGGTCGATACCGATGAAATCTGCGCGGCAATCAATGATGTTTTCACTGATACTCGCAGCATTCTGGAGCCAGCTGGCGCGCTCGCCATTGCGGGCATGAAGAAGTATGTCGCGAAAAAACGCATTAAGAAGAAAACCTTAGTGGCTGTGGCTTGCGGGGCGAATATGAACTTTAGCCGCTTGCGTTTTGTGGCTGAACGCGCAGATGTTGGCGAGTTCCGCGAAGCAGTATTTGCAGTGACCATTCCTGAAGAGCGCGGCTCTTTCAAACGCTTCTGTGAATTACTTGGCAAGCGCAATGTCACTGAATTTAACTATCGAATTGGCGATCAAAGTGAAGCACATATTTTTGTTGGCATCAGCACACAAAAGGCGGGTGATAGTGAAGCAATTGCAAAGCATTTCCGTAAAGCAAAATTCGCGACAATTGACTTAACTCACGATGAGCTAGCGAAGTCGCATTTACGTCATATGGTTGGCGGACATTCTGCGCTTGCAAAAGATGAATTGCTTTATCGTTTTGAATTCCCAGAGCGCCCAGGCGCTTTAATGAAGTTTTTAACCAGCATGGCGCCCAACTGGAACATTAGCTTGTTCCACTACCGCAATCATGGTGCTGACTACGGTCGTATCTTGGTGGGTATTCAAGTGCCAAAGAACGAGCAAAAGAAATTCCAAAGCTTCTTGGCTGGCCTAGGCTATCCACATGGGGATGAAAGCAATAACCCTGCTTATCGCTTGTTCCTTAAATAAGATGAACCTCTAAGACCCTATTCATCAATGTCATATACGCTCACCGGAAAACTCGTCGTCGCGATCTCCTCGCGCGCCCTGTTTGATTTCGAAGAAGAAAATCGCATTTTCGAATCAACCGATGACAGTGCCTACATGAAGCTCCAGCTTGAGCGCCTTAGCGAGGCTGCTCAAAAAGGCGTGGCATTCACCTTGGTTAAGAAGCTGCTCGCCTTTAATGAAGAGGGTGAGCAACGCGTTGAGGTAGTCATTCTTTCTCGTAATGACCCAGTTAGCGGCTTACGCGTTTTCCGCTCTGCGGAGCATCATGGCTTGCACCTAGAGCGTGGCGTATTTACTAGGGGACGTCCGCCATATCACTACCTACGCTCATTGCATGCCAACCTCTTCCTATCTGCCAATGAAGATGATGTGCGAGCAACCATTGATGCCGGTTTTCCAGCGGCACGCGTTTTTCCAGAATCGAGCAAAACCTCTGAATCTCACCCGAATGAAATTCGCATCGCCTTTGACGGAGACGCAGTCCTCTTCTCTGATGAAGCAGAACAAGTTTTCCAGAAAAAAGGGCTTGAGGCATTTGTCGACCATGAAAGCAAAAAGGTTGATATTCCTTTGCCTCCGGGGCCGTTTAAACCTTTACTAGAGGCCTTGCACAGACTGCAACGCTCTACCAGTGAAAACGGAATGCGTATTCGCACTGCACTAGTAACTGCACGCTCTGCTCCAGCACATGAGCGCGCCATTCGCACTCTGATGGCATGGGGCATTGATGTCGATGAGGCGATGTTCTTAGGCGGCCTATCCAAGAGCGAGTTCCTTCGAGAATTCGAACCTGACTTCTTCTTTGATGATCAAACTGGTCACTGCCAGTCTGCCGCATCAGTAGCCCCAACAGGTCATGTTGTGTCAGGCGTATCGAATAAGCCAAAGAACTAAACGGAACGAATCAACAGAAAAAAGATATTGATGGCAACGCTTCCGCTCGGTCAATCTACGCAATACCCAGATCAATACGATCCGAGCTTGCTATACCCCATCCCAAGAATTGAGAACAGAAAAAAACTGGGTCTTACAGAAAATCAAGTGCTGCCATTTGTGGGCGTGAATATATGGAACGCCTTTGAGCTGAGCTGGC